>NZJB01000010.1 GCA_002691885.1 Gammaproteobacteria bacterium | reverse complement strand
TCGTCGATTCGATTGTGTTCTTGCATAGGGCTGCACGCTGCAGAATGTTTTCCGGATTCCTCTTTTTACCGAGGAATGCGTAGCTCGCATTGGATATGGTTTTGCTCTGATTGAATGCTAATCGGTGAACTATCTACCTCGATTACGGGAATGTGGAACCTGCGTCTAGGATTTAACGTACAATAAAGCGCCGGGTTCGGGACCATCAGACAGCCCGAATGCAGGCATCCGCTCTTGATCTTTAGAGCCACCCATTCGTTTGAGTACTCAAACGACGCTGGAAGAAGCGTCCAAAACAGGCAACAGATGTCAAAACAGTTAAACATAGTGATGGCCCAATTAAATTTTCTGGTTGGGGATATCGAAGGAAATACTGAACTTATTGTGACCTCTGCCAGACGAGCTGCAGATGAATTCGCTGCGGACGTCGTGGTATTTCCGGAGTTGGCCGTAACCGGTTATCCGCCTGAGGACTTACTGCTGCGACCCAGTCTCAAACCAAGGGTAGAAAAGGCCCTGCAACGCATTCTTCAAGAGAATCTTGATCCGATCCTGGTGATAGGGTTCCCGGAGAGCACTGGAGATGTAGTATACAATTCGTTGTTAGTTACCCGGCAAGGTGACATAGCGGCCAAGTATCGCAAGCAGTGCTTGCCAAATTATCAGGTGTTCGACGAACGAAGATATTTCGTTGCGGGTGACACTGCCTGCACGATTGATCTGAAAAACACTAAGATTGCTTTCACGATTTGTGAAGATCTATGGGAAGTTGGACCTGCCCGTCAAGCGAAAGATGCTGGCGCGCAGATGCTCATCAATATCAATGCGTCGCCTTTCCACACCACGAAGCTTAAGGAAAGACAAGCGCTAGTTTGCAAGCGCAGCATAGAAGAAGGCTATCCGGTTGTGTACGTCAATTTATTGGGCGGTCAGGATGAACTCGTGTTTGATGGAGGCTCCATGGCGGCCAGCGAGGGTCGGTTAACCTGCCAGATACCCCAGTTTGTCGAAGGATTATTTCCGCTGCAGGTTCAGATAGACACAAGGGGTGTATGTCGGATCATTACACAAGAAATTGTGGCTAGTCCGAGCCTGGAGGCCCAGGTTTATGAAGCGCTCGTTTTGGGATTGCGGGATTATGTTACGAAGAATCGATTTTCCGGCGTGGTTTTAGGGCTGTCTGGTGGGGTTGACTCGGCTTTGAGCCTGGCTATTGCAGTAGACGCTTTGGGGGCCGAGCATGTCGAGGCAGTAATGATGCCATTTGCCTACACTTCTCAACTGAGCCTAGACTGTGCTGAGCTTCAGGCCAACACCCTTGGTGTCAGCTATCAAATTATCGCCATTAATGAAATTTACGCGAGTTTTCTCGATGCGCTGAAACATGAATTCCAGGGCCTAAATGTCGATGTTACAGAGCAAAATATTCAAGCACGAGCGCGCGGTGTAGTTCTGATGGCTATTTCGAACAAAAAAGGCTTGCTGGTATTAACGACAGGTAATAAGAGCGAAATTGCCGTCGGATACTCTACTCTCTATGGGGATATGGCAGGTGGCTTTGACGCGTTAAAAGATGTATCTAAAACATTGGTCTATAGACTTGCTCGGTACAGAAACGAACTGCAAGCCAATTGGGCAGTGATTCCCCTAGAAGTGATCCAGAGACCGCCGTCAGCTGAGCTTGCACCTGGTCAGTTGGATCAAGACAGCCTGCCAGACTACGACACACTGGATGATATTCTGGAGATGTATGTGGAGCATGACATGAGCTTTGAATCGATTCTTGAGAAAGGGTTTTTGGAAGCGGATGTCAAGCGAGTGTTGCGGCTGGTTGATCTGAACGAGTACAAGCGACGTCAAGGGCCAATCGGAGTGAGGCTTACTCAGCGTGGGTTTGGCCGCGACAGACGCTACCCGATCACCAATGGCTGGTCGCTCGGTGAGTAGTCACCATCAAAAGTAGCAGCGCGAACTACGTTGGATTGATCGGTTGTGATTGATCAGTCTTTAGGTATATCCGGTGCTGTTATTGTCAAATCGTTTTTGTCTATTTTCTGATTTCGCCGGAGTTGATTGATCTGACGGCAACAGCCCCCTCCCCAAACTCTTGACATTGCGCCTTTGAGGGATTTTTGAGTCGGCACCAGATATTTCTATTTCGTATTCGCGGATCGAGAAGAAAATGTTGAGTCTAAAATTCTGTGACCGGCTGATGATTCATCTGCGGTGTAAAAAGTTGCTGTAGTTTTAGTTAAAGAGTCCGAAAGTGAGGATGCTCAGAAGGGACCGCCCGCTTGATGGCTGATTTCTTTGTGAATTTATGATCTGTTGGCTGCCCGACGTCCCGGGTCGCTGAGTGGGAGCTAGCGGAGGATCCCCTCGATTATCCCCGAGCAGCCCGAAACTCACGGTGTAGAGCAAGGAAGGGTCGGTAATTTCCGTCCTGACCCGAAAATCGCCATCGTCATCAATAGAAATGTGGTCTGGATAGTTCTCTTTCAGAAGTGCCATAGATGTGTCTGCGAGTTCATTCAGTCCCAGTCTGAGGTAGGACTCCACCATGATTGCCACGCCGTCCGACACAGCCGGTGTGCCCTGAAAGTTTTCAACGACATACTGGCCTCGGCGCAACGCCGCGATATAAGCCCGACGATCCAGGTAGTAGTTGGCAACGTGAATCTCGTAGGCTGCCAAGTTGTTTCGGAGATATACCATCCGGGCTCGAGCATCCGCAGCATAGGCGCTGTCTGGATACAGCGCTAGCAATTGAGCAAAGTCATTGAACGATTCCTGAGCCAGCCCAGGATCACGTCTGGTGTAATCCACAGGAATCAGGCGACTCAGAATGCCGCTGCGATCGTTGAAGGATGCTAGCCCTTTCATATAGTAGGCGTAGTCGATGTTCTCATTTTCAGGATGCAGTCTGATGAAGCGATCCGCCGCAGCACGCGCAGCCTCCTCGTCGCCGTTACTGAAATAGGCATAAACAATCTCAATCTGCGCTTGAGCTGCGAAGCGGCCAAAAGGAAACCGCGACTCGAGCGCCTGGTAGGTAGAAATTGCACCCGAATAGTTCCGGCTTTCCAGCTGTTCCAGTGCCCTTCGGTAGAACTGCTCTTCTGTGGTCAGGCCTGAGAATTCGTCGGCTTCATCTCGGTCGAATAGCCCGCATCCGCCGAGGAGCAGGAAAAGGACGCCAACATGCAGATACCTGATATAAGCTGGCCGTGTCATGAGTGGGTGTAGTCCCGCCGAAGTAAATCCTAAGACAGGTATTTAACCATACGGTGAGCTTGAAACCCACTATTAGGGGATCAGCTGGGCGGTGACTTGTGCCAGATGAGTGTTTTGAAAGCTTGGAGTATCATGCGTGGGTGATGGTGTCGGAAGATGAAAGAAAATCGATCTCGCTGGCGGCTCAGGTGACTGAAGATCAGGCGGGCCACCGTATAGACCAGGTGGCCGCCCGCCTGTTTCCTGACTATTCCCGAGCGAGGCTGCAGTCCTGGATGAAAGCAGGGGAACTGACTGTGAATGGTGAGCGCTGTAAACCGAGAGAACCGGCGCTTGCAGGCTCTTGGTTGGTCCTTGACACGACGCTTCAATCGGCTGAGAACTGGGCCGCTGAGGAAATGCCGCTCAGCATCGTCTACGAAGATGAAGAGTTGCTTGTCCTCGATAAGCAGGCCGAACTTGTTGTCCATCCGGCAGCGGGTCATCGTCAGGGAACTTTGGTTAATGGGCTGCTGCACCACTATCCCGCCCTTGAATCTCTCCCCCGTGCAGGGATTGTTCATCGACTTGATAAAGATACGACCGGTTTGATGGTTGTGGCGAAGAATCTGAAGAGCCATCATGCCTTGGTTAAACAGCTGCAGTCACGATCGGTTTCCAGGCAGTATGAGGCGGTGGTTCAGGGAGTCATGACCGCAGGAGGGACCGTCTCAGTGCCTCTGGCTCGTCATCCGGTNCATCGTATTAAACGCGCAGTTTCCGCCAATGGTCAGGAAGCCATCACNCATTATCGAGTGGTTCAGCGTTATGCTGCTCATACCCATATNCGTGTAAACCTGGAAACCGGCCGTACCCATCAGATAAGGGTCCATATGGCACATTTAAATTATCCAATTGTGGGTGATCCGCTCTATGGGGGTCGTTTTCGGCTGCCGCCAAAATGCGGGGATGGGCTGTCAAATGCACTAGAGACATTTAAACGCCAGGCTCTGCATGCGTCTGAACTGAAGCTCTTGCATCCCGCCACCAAGTTGGAATGCAGGTGGGAAGCCCGATTGCCGGATGACTTCGCNGGTNTGCTGAGCCTTCTGNACCAGNATGCCGAAGAGGGGTCGGCTTGAGCAATTTGCCCCTGATCTCTCCTCGCTGGGAGGCGCCCGACTCGGTATCGGCGTTCGTTACNACTCGCGCTGGAGGCGTCAGTCANGCGGCCTTTAACTCGTTTAATCTGGCGGATCATGTCGGTGATACTGCGGATGCTGTGGCCTTGAATCGGCAGCGACTACGNGACACNTTCCCAGGAATCCAAGGNTGGCAGTGGCTCANGCAGGTGCACGGTGCCCGAGTGGTTGTATTGCAGGGGGAAACATCTCCGGTAGAGGCGGACGCAGTCATCACTCGAGAAGCAGGATTGGCGCTCAGCATACTGACCGCGGATTGCCTGCCTCTGCTACTGACCGCGGAGGATGGCAGTGAAATCGCTGCTGTGCACTGCGGTTGGCGCGGATTGGCGTCGGGGATCGTGGGCAATACGATTCAGGCAATGCAAACACCGTCGGAGTCGATTCTTGCCTGGATGGGTCCAGCNATTGGTCCTTGTCACTTCGAAGTCGGNCGGGATGTGTATTGTGCGCTGAGTGCGATTCTCTCTGAAGACGCGATGGCAAGCGCGTTCACGCCAGCGACTGGTGAAAAGTTCATGGCAAATCTNTATGAGATCGCGACAGCCCTGCTGCGCGAACAGGGTGTTCTGCGAATAAGTGGCGGCGGATTGTGCACTTCTTGCGATCAGCGACGGTTCTTCTCCTACAGGGTCGCGCCAGTCTGTGGTCGCATTGCTACAACCATTTGTATTCGATCGGCGTGACCTACTCGAGTCTATAGGCCGGGGCTCGGGTTTAGATGGGCGTTCCGTCGGGCGAGGTCTAGANAGATTCAATATTGAAAAAATCACCGTNCATCCCAATATTNNANACATTGNTAGNGGATNGCGNANNCCGGTGTTTCAGGGNTNCGTGCTGGAANGNATTGTNACAATGAGACTGGATAAACTGACTAGTAAGTTGCAAACAGCGTTGGCTGATGCGCANTCNCTTGCGCTTGGCAAAGATCACAACCAAATAAGGCCTGAGCATCTCATGCTGGTGCTGATCGATCAAAAAGGCGGAACAGTTCGTCCTTTATTGAGCCAAACCGGGTTTCCTGTTTCGCAGCTGAGACAAACCTTGCAGAAGTCAGTGTCCGANCTGCCCGTGGTTCCTGACCATGATGGCGAAATTNCAGCCNCCCCGGNGTTGGGTAAATTACTCAATCAGGCAGACAAGCTTGCTCANCAAAAGCGAGACGCGTACATATCTAGNGAGACGGTTCTNCTTGCCGCGATACAGGGAAAAGATGNGGTAGGCAAAATTCTAAACGGTTTCGGCGTGTCTGCGCAGGCNTTGGAAAATGCGATCACTAATCTGCGTGGTGGTGAAAGCGCGGACAGGGCCGACGCAGAAGANGCCTGGCAGGCGTTGCATAAGTACTGCATTGATCTGACGGAGCGGGCTGAGAATTCTGAATTGGATCCCGTGATCGGTCGTGATGCAGAAATTCGCCGCACGATTCAGGTGTTGCAGCGTCGAACTAAAAACAATCCGGTGCTCATAGGAGAGCCGGGAGTNGGCAAAACAGCGATAGCAGAAGGGCTCGCACAGCGCATCGTTAATGGTGAAGTCCCAGAGGCACTGAAGGACAAAAAAATTCTTGCTCTCGACATGGGTGCGCTGATCGCGGGCGCAAAATTTCGAGGAGAGTTTGAGGAGCGACTGAAAGCCGTTCTCAATGAGCTCGAAAAGCAGGAAGGGTCGGTAATTCTTTTCATAGATGAGATGCATACCATGGTCGGGGCAGGCAAGGCGGAAGGTGCAATGGACGCCGGCAATATGCTCAAACCTGCGTTGGCGCGAGGGGAGCTGCACTGTGTCGGNGCAACAACTCTTGATGAGTATCGAAAATACATCGAAAAGGACGCTGCNCTGGAACGGAGGTTCCAAAANNTTNTGGTCAGCGAGCCGACCGAGGAAGATGCTATAGCGATCCTGCGAGGGCTNAAAGAGCGCTATGAGGTACATCATGGCGTCGATATTACGGACTCGGCTATTATTGCCTCCGCTCGCCTGTCGCAGCGGTATATTACAGATCGTCAATTGCCGGACAAGGCGATTGACCTCGTTGACGAGGCGGCCAGTTTAATTAGGATGGAAATTGACTCCAAGCCGGAAGAAATGGATAAGCTTGAAAGGCGTCTGATTCAGCTGAAAATAGAGTGTGAAGCGCTAAAAAATGATGAGGACGCTGCTGCACTTGAGCGCAGGGGCAAGCTCGAATCAGACATTGTCAGACTGGAAAAGGCATACGCAGATCTGGAAGAGATATGGAAGGCCGAAAAAGCCGCCGTGCAGGGCGCTGCGTCGATCAAAGGTAGTCTCGAGCGGGCTAGGCAGGATATGGAAGCAGCTCGTCGATCAGGTGATCTGGCGCGGATGTCGGAAATTCAATACGGCGTCATTCCGGGTCTGGAGCAAAAGTTGGAGCTGGCCACCGCTGCTGAGGCGGCCGAAAAGCAGTTGTTGCGCAACAAGGTGACTGAAGAAGAGATTGCTGATGTGGTGTCCCGCTCAACTGGGATTCCAGTGAGCAAGATGCTGCAGGGTGACAGACAAAGATTGCTGGAAATGGAGCAGGCCCTACAACAGCGTGTAGTTGGTCAGTCAGAAGCTATCTCTGCGGTAGCCAATGCAGTTAGGCGCTCTCGTTCTGGGTTGTCAGATCCCAACCGTCCAAATGGTTCATTTCTGTTTTTAGGCCCTACCGGGGTCGGTAAAACTGAGCTATGCAAGGCACTGGCTGAGTTCCTGTTCGACACTGAGGAAGCGATGGTTCGGGTGGACATGTCTGAGTTCATGGAGCAGCACTCAGTTGCCAGGTTAATCGGAGCACCCCCGGGTTATGTGGGCTATGAAGAGGGAGGATATTTAACTGAAACGGTCAGGCGCCGACCGTATTCAGTCCTGCTGCTGGATGAGGTGGAGAAAGCGCATTCCGACGTATTCAATGTCTTGCTGCAGGTGTTAGATGACGGTCGATTGACAGACGGTCATGGTCGCACAGTGGATTTTCGAAATACAGTCATCGTGATGACTTCAAATCTCGGCTCAGATCGGATTCAGGAAATGATGAGTCAGCAAACCGTTGAGGCAGAAACCTATGAGAGGGTAAAGCGCGGTGTCATGGAGGCGGTGGTCAGGCATTTTTCGCCGGAATTCGTCAATCGTATTGATGAAACAGTGGTCTTTCATCCACTGCAGAAAGATCAGATTCGTCGCATCGCTGGCATCCAAATCGCCCTTCTAAACGAGCGACTGGCGAGCAGCAAGCTGGCTTTGCGGGTCAGCGATAGCTTGCTGGATCACATTGCAGAAGTCAGTTTCGATCCTGTTTACGGTGCTCGCCCGCTGAAGCGTGCAATCCAGAATAGCCTCGAAAATCCATTGGCTGAGCAAGTCTTGCGGGGAGCATACAGTGCAGGTGACTTCATCGATGTGGATGTCGCCTCTAACGGGGAACTGACATTTTCCCTCCTACCGAAAGTAGCAGAGCAGGCCGTGGCTTGATTCAGCACCGGATTGCAGTCTGGTTGGTGCTCCGGCGGTTTTACCTGTTCGGCAGACACGCCGCAAGAGCTTGACTTTCCATATAAAAGTGGCANAATCGCNNGCTTTCGNCGTNCATGATGGTCATCTCATCACCGTTCGTCGCAGTTCGAACTCGCTGAGACCTGGCGACAGACGAACTGGTCTCTGGGTGTCGGACAACATCCACCCCTGGCTTCTACTGCGGATTCGATCACGTAAACGCTGACGAAGCCGACATGTAGCTTATCGGTTGCTTGCGGTAACTGTGAGCTCGTGACATCAATCAATTAATTAGAACTAAGACAATCGACCGAGTTGCCGCGTCNTTCGGGCGCGGCCNTAGATTGGTTGGAACTGTGCGAATCGACTTGTTTTAGAGGCATTTAGACGTGGAACAATTATCGGGTGGAGAAGCTTTAATTCGCGCCTTGCACGACGAGGGCGTTGAGTTTCTATTTGGTTATCCTGGCGGCGCCGTGCTGCATATTTACGATGCGTTATTTCAGCAGGACAAAGTAGAACATATCTTGGTGCGTCATGAGCAGGCAGCGACCCATGCGGCTGACGGTTATGCCCGGGCTACCGGGAAACCCGGGGTAGTGCTGGTGACATCGGGGCCGGGCGCGACCAATGCCATCACGGGCATCGCGACGGCTTACATGGACTCGATTCCTATGGTGGTGATCTCAGGGCAGGTGGAAAGCCGGATGATTGGCAGCGATGCTTTTCAGGAAACTGACATGGTAGGTGTATCAAGACCTATCGTGAAACACAGTTTCATGGTGCAAAGTGCGGCTGATATTCCCGAGGTGGTCAAGAAGGCTTTTTATATTGCGTCGACAGGCCGGCCGGGNCCTGTTGTCATTGACGTGCCGAAAGATGCNACAGACCCAAAGCTGAAGATCAATTATGAATATCCGCAAGACATCANACTTCGNTCCTATCAGGTTCCGANGAAGGGTCATTCTGGTCAGATCAAAAAAGCGGTTGAAGTGTTGCTGGGCGCCAAACGTCCCATGATCTACACCGGTGGCGGGGTAATTCAGGGGGAGGGATGTGAAGCGTTGACGCAGCTTACGCGAAAGCTGGGTTATCCAATTACCAANACCCTGATGGGCCTGGGTGCCTATCCGTCTNCTGATAAACAGTTCCTCGGTATGCTTGGTATGCACGGAACNTATGAAGCCAACATGGCGATGCATCACTGTGATGTCTTGCTAGCGGTCGGTGCGCGCTTCGATGATCGGGTGACTAATTCCGATACCAGTAAATTCTGTCCGGACGCGACAATTTTGCACGTGGATATTGATCCTGCTGCCATTTCAAAGACGGTAAGTGCTGACATACCCATCGTTGGTCCTGTCCAGTCCGTGCTGCGGGAGATGCTGGATCAGTCAGATAAAAGTGCCCGGTCAGTGGACGCCCAGGCTCTTCAGGCCTGGTGGAAGCAGATCGATCAGTGGCGGGACAAGAAATGTCTCGCGGTTGCTCCAGCAAAAGGGGGAATAATTAAACCCCAGCAGGCTATTCGGGCTTTGTATGAACTGACCGAGGGTGATGCCTTTATTTCCTCAGATGTTGGTCAGCATCAGATGTTCGCAGCGCAGCATTATGGCTTTGATAAGCCGAGGCGCTGGATAAACTCGGGTGGGCTAGGGACCATGGGTTTTGGTTTTCCCGCTGCGATGGGAGTGCAACTTGCTTTTCCCGACGCACTGTCCGTCTGCGTGACAGGAGAAGGCAGTTTCATGATGAATCAGCAGGAATTTGCTACCTGCATGCAGTACGGTTTGCCAATTAAAATCGTGTGTCTGAACAATGAAGCGCTTGGCATGGTAAAGCAGTGGCAAGACATGCAATATGGCGGGCGATATTCCCACAGTACCTATTCAGAATCCTTGCCGGATTTCATCAAGCTGGCCGAGGCGTATGGGCACGTCGGCGTGCGTATCGAGAGAGCTGATGAGCTACACAGCAAAATGAAGGAAGCGCTCGCGATGAAGGACAAGCTGGTATTCATCGATGTTCTGGTTGATCCAGCCGAGCACGTCTATCCAATGGCGATCAAAGGCGGNGCAATGAAGGATATGGTGCTGAGCAAGACGGAGCGTACCTGACATGAGACANATAATTTCAGTACTTCTCGAGAATGAACCGGGCGCCCTCTCNCGCGTTGTCGGNNTGTTTTCNCAGCGTAANTATAACATTGATTCGCTCACAGTGGCGCCGACGGAAGATCAGTCGCTTTCTAGACTGACNGTAACGACAAGTGGTGATGATGCTCGGATTGAGCAGATCACCAAGCATCTCAATAAGCTGGTCGATGTGGTTAAGCTTGTTGATCTCACCGAAGGCGCNCATATTGAGCGTGAATTGATGTTGATCAAGGTGAAAGCATCGGGANCGCAAAGAGCGGAGATAGCGCGTACGGTTGACATTTTCCGTGGTCAGATCGTAGATCTGACGGCAAATGCGTTTACCATTCAAATTACAGGNGCCGGAGAAAAGCTCGATGCGTTCATTGCGGCGTTNGGCGAGATTGTGGTNCTGGAAGTTGCGCGCACCGGAGNNTCAGGTATCGCACGCGGCGACAAGNCCCTGGCGCTTTAATCCGNGAGACANCCATGGTAANAGCCACACTGCCTGTTCGAGGGTTTGGCNGCGCCTAGACAACCTTCTTCATTGNGGTCATGTAGCTGCGCAGTTTCTTGCCNACAATTTCAATAGGATGAGAGCGAATTGCATCGTTCACCTTGATTAGTTCGGCGTTATCTACGCCTTCATCGGCNAGCTGCAGGCCTTTCCCTATAACGTCGGTATCGATCTTCTTCATGAATTCTTCTAAAAGCGGGACACATTCATGGGAGAAAAGGTAGCAGCCATATTCTGCCGTGTCGGAAATCACCTTATTCATTTCNTAGAGCTTTTTCCGNCCAATGAGGTTGGCAATCAGCGGAACTTCATGCAGTGATTCGTAGTAAGCTGANTCGGCAATCACGCCACTGTCGGTGAGGCTCTCAAAGGCGAGTTCCACACCCGCTTTGATCATGGCGGCCATAAGAATTCCATGGTCGTAATATTCCTGTTCGGAAATCTCCATGTCGCCAGCGCTCGATTTTTCGAAACTAGTCTCTGCGGTTGCTGCCCGCCATGTCAGTAACTTCGCGTCATCGTTGGCCCAGTCCTCCATCATCCCGGTTGAGAAACGTCCGGTGATGATGTCGTCCATGTGTTTGTTGTAAAGATCCCGCATGATGTCCTTGAGTTCATCGGCCAGTTCATTGGCAGCCAGCTTGGCTGGGTTGGACAAACGGTCCATCATATTGGCAAGGCCCCCTTGCTTCAGTCCTTCAGCAATGACCTCCCAACCGTGCTGAACCAGCTTCGATGCGTACTCAGAATCGATGCCTTTTTCGATCATCTTGTCATAGCAAAGCAATGAGCCTGTTTGCAGCATGCCGCATAGTATGGTCTGCTCCCCCATCAGATCAGACTTCACTTCAGCGATGAATGAAGATTCCAGAACACCAGCTCGATGTCCTCCCGTGGCAGCGGCATAGGCTTTGGCAATCTCCAGGCCGTCGCCATTCGGATCGTTCTCTGAGTGAACCGCGATAAGTGTCGGTACACCAAAGCCACGCTTATATTCTTCCCTGACTTCACTGCCGGGGCTTTTGGGAGCAACCATTATGACCGTAAGATCATCGCGCACCCGCATACCCTCCTCGACAATGTTGAAGCCGTGAGAGTAGGCCAGGTAAGCCCCTTGCTTCATTAGTGGCATCACCTGATTAACCACATCGCTGTGTTGCTTGTCAGGTGTGAGGTTCAAAACCAGATCGGCGCCGGGTACCAGATCTTCGTAAGTGCCTACCGCGAAGCCATTCTCAGTTGCATTCTTCCAAGAGGCTCTGCGTTCGGTAATGGCAGCTTCTCTCAAAGCATAGGAGATATTCAGGCCGCTATCCCGCATGTTCAGGCCCTGATTTAAGCCCTGCGCTCCACAGCCGACGATAACAACAGATTTGCCTTTCAGCTTGTCAACGCCTCCGCTGAACTCGCTACGATCCATGAAGCGGCATTTTCCCAGCTGCTCCAGTTGGAGCCTCAACGGTAAGGTGTTGAAGTAGTTCATGAGAGTGTATCCTTCACATTGTCGAATCAGGGAAACAAGGCTGCGCAGTTTATAGCAATTGATCGAGAGGGTAAATTGCAGAAAAATTTACATAACCGGATTGATAGAGCTGTATACTGTCGTTACTTTTAAGATAAGAGACCGTAATGCAAGATCCTAAAGACGATTCGGAAATCGCGAGCACGGAAGCAGAGGATTCTCTTGGCCAAGAATTTAACTTACCTGTAGATGAGCATGAAGAAGTAGTCTCGGAAGGTGGCAGACAAGTCAGGTTGCGCGGTGTTTATCTGTTACCAAACTTATTAACTCTCGGCGCCTTGTTTGCTGGTTTCTATGCAATCATTGCTGGGATGTCTGGTAATTTTAACGAGGCGGGTTGGGCGATAGTCGTAGCTGGAATTTGTGATGGTTTGGACGGGCGAATTGCAAGATTGACAAACTCACAAAGTGCCTTTGGAGCTGAATTTGATAGCATGTCTGACATGGTGTGTTTTGGCGTGGCGCCTTCACTCATTATCTTTAGCTGGGCGTTTGAATCGCTTGGTAACCTTGGTTGGGCTGCAAGTTTCATCTATGTGTCCTGCGCGGCCCTCAGGTTAGCCCGTTTTAATGTTCAATTAGGTACGGTTGATAAGCGTTTTTTTGTGGGCTTAGCGAGTCCAGTGGCGGCCGGTCTAGTAACTTTTGTACCGTGGGTGGCATCTAAATATGACATCGAGGTTACCTCCCTGGTTTCATATTCAGCGGCAGTGCTCACAGTGTTTGCAGGTCTTTTGATGATTTCAAATTATCGTTATTACAGCTTCAAGCTTAAGGGTACAGTCCCATATATATTTTTTGTCTTTGCGGTTTTAGTTCTCGGGATAACTGCTCAAAGGCCTCACGAAGTCTTCTTGCTTACAACTATAGCATACGCTACTTCGGGTCCAGCTAACTGGTTGTATCGACGGCAGTTTACAGAACGCTCTGATGCCAGAAATTAATCTAAGCGTCAAAATAAAACGTGCCGGGGCAGGATCGCTGAATCTCAGGAATGCGGAAATGTCGACCAGATTCCTCGCCAACTGGTATGTTGAGTGAGTTACACAACTTAAACCTTTCAAGGCTAAATTAAATGCTCTTAAATTTTCTGGAACATGAGGTCTGTAATTTCCTTTGTTTATATGTTTGTCG
>NZJB01000009.1 GCA_002691885.1 Gammaproteobacteria bacterium | reverse complement strand
GTAACGCTCGTTCTAAGCCCAATCGGCTCACTGCCCAAGCATAAGATGTGCTTGCAAGGCCTAGGCTTGCGCCGTATGCATCAAACTGTAGAAGTGGAAGACACTCCAGCTATTCGCGGCATGATCAACAAGATCAGCTATATGCTGGCCGTAGAGTAGGCAAAAAGGAAATCAGGTAATAGCTATGCAACTGAATAATTTGAGTCCTGCAGAAGGCAGCACTAAAACGAAAAAGCGCGTCGGTCGCGGCATCGGTTCTGGCTGGGGAAAAACCTGCGGTACCGGGCATAAGGGACAAAAGTCCAGAAGCGGCGGCACGGTGCGTCCGGGATTTGAAGGCGGACAAATGCCTTTGCAGATGCGTCTGCCCAAGTACGGTTTTTCGTCTCGCATTAGTCGCATTACTGCGGAGATTCGCAGTGGAGAGCTGACCAAGGTTGAGGGGGAGACTGTAAATCTGGAGACCCTGCGGAAGGCGGGTTTGATCAATGCGTCGATCAAGCGCGCCAAAGTGATGCTCTCCGGCGAGGTTACGCGGAAACTGAACGTTGAAGGTATNCGCGTCAGTAAAGGCGCGAAAGAGGCTATTGNAANAGCCGGCGGCAGTGTGGCCGAGTTTGTNGAGGAGAAGCCCGCCAAGCTGACCAAGAAAGCAGCGCCCGCGCCNACGGAATCGGCCANTNAGTAAACGCGGTCGCCTATCCAAGCAGATAAAGCGGAACTGAAATCAAGTAACTGAGATGGCTAACAAACCAAACATCAATCCAGAAAACATCGGCGCAGGGCTCGGCGAACTCAAGTCACGCCTGTTGTTTCTCCTGTTCGCGATNTTTGTGTACCGCATTGGGACTCATATTCCGGTTCCGGGGATCGACCCCCTCCAGCTGCAGGCCTTCTTCAATCAGAACGAGGGAACTTTTGCAGACCTGTTCAACATGTTTTCGGGTGGCGCTCTTGAGCGCATGAGCATTGTTGCGCTGGGCATCATGCCCTACATTTCNGCTTCCATCATCATGCAGTTGCTTACGGCAGTTAGCCCACAGCTCGACCAACTGAAGAAGGAAGGTGAGTCAGGACGAAGGAAGATTACGCAATACACCCGATACGGTGCCTTGGTCCTGGCCACCGTACAGGGCACGGGGATGACGTTAGGCTTACTGGCACCGATGGCGTTCAGCCCCGGCATTGCATTCAATTTGACCGCGATTATCTCGTTAGTTACCGGTGCGATGTTTCTGATGTGGTTGGGCGAGCAGATCACGGAAAAAGGCATCGGCAATGGGATTTCCATGCTGATCTTTGCCGGTATCGTTGCTGGCTTTCCTGCCGCGGTGGGGACCTCACTCACTCAGGCTTATGAAGGGCAGATCAGCGGCGTTTTACTTTTGGTAGTTGGGCTGATTGCGATCGGCGTCGTCGCGTGCATTATCTATGTGGAGCGCGCTCAGCGGCGTATTACAGTGAACTACGCGAAGCGTCAGCAGGGACGACGAATGTATCAGGCCCAGGCCAGCCATCTGCCACTGAAAATAAATATGGCCGGTGTGATTCCCGCGATTTTTGCCAGCAGTATTCTGTTATTTCCGGCTTCTCTTGGCCAGTGGTTTGGCCAGTCCGAAGGCGCTGAGTGGCTGCAAGACTTGGCGCTGCTGATTGGACCGGGCCAACCTTTGTACATCATAATTTTCAGCGCCATGATTATTTTCTTCTGCTTTTTCTATACCGCGCTAGTGTTCAATCCGCGTGACGTGGCAGAGAACCTGAAGCGGTCCGGTGCATTTATTCCCGGCATTCGCCCCGGTGAGCAGACAGCAAAGTACATTGATGGCGTTATTACCCGCCTGACGATGTTCGGTGCAGTTTACATCACGCTGGTTTGTTTGTTGCCAAATTTTATGCAGATGCTCGCGAATGTGCCCTTCAACCTCGGTGGAACGGCACTGTTGATTTCGGTAGTGGTAACCATGGATTTCTGGTCCCAGGTGCAATCTCACCTGATGTCGCATCAGTATGATTCCTTGATGAAGAAGTCGAAGTTGGGGAACTACGGACGTAGCGGTATTTAAAGTAGGGACCAGTATTAGAAGCTCAATTGCGCCGGGTGCGCTTGAATAGAGGTCAGTAATGAAAGTACGAGCATCAGTAAAGAAAATCTGCCGTAACTGTAAGGTGATCAAACGCAACGGTTCGGTTCGAGTGATTTGTACGGAGCCTCGACACAAGCAGCGTCAGGGTTAAGCAGAGAAAATAGGAACGGAGTAGATCTATGGCACGTATTGCAGGGGTTAATATACCAGACAACAAGCATATCGTGATTTCACTTCGATATGTTTTCGGTATTGGTCCAACCAAAGCGCAGCAAATCTGCGATGCCACCGGCATCGCCACTGCAACGAAAACGGCTGAATTGAGCCCTGAACAGTTGGATGATGTCCGTGCGGAAGTCGCTAAGCTCTCTACTGAAGGTGATCTGCGCCGAGAGATTTCCATGAATATTAAACGGCTCATGGATCTTGGCTGCAATCGAGGTATCCGTCACCGCCGGAACCTTCCTGTCCGAGGGCAGCGCACGAAGACAAATGCACGTACTCGAAAGGGTCCCCGTAAACCAATACGCAAGTAACACGAACTTTCAGAGAAAGGATAGAGATACTCCAATGAAAATTTGTGGAGTACATGGTAACTAAGATGGCTACAGCTAAATCCGGCAAGAAGAAAGCGCGCTCTACCGTCGTCGACGGCATCGCGTTTATCCATGCTTCATTCAACAACACGATCATTACGATTACTGATCGTCAGGGAAATGCCCTTTCTTGGGCCACGGCCGGTGGATCTGGTTTCCGTGGCTCACGAAAGTCAACTCCATTCGCCGCGCAGGTTGCCGCTGAGAAAGCGGGAAAGGCGGCGATCGAGTCATATGGTATAAAGAATCTTGATGTCAAGGTAAACGGACCAGGTCCCGGTCGCGAGTCTGCGGTCAGAGCTCTGAATGGCTGTGGTTTGAAAATTGGCAATATCACAGATGTGACCCCAATTCCCCACAATGGTTGCCGACCGCCTAAGAAACGGCGCGTCTAGACTAGGAGAAATAGTATGGCCCGTTATTTAGGCCCCAAATGCAAACTGGCTCGTAGAGAAGGCACCGACCTATTTCTGAAGAGCGGTGTGCGCCCGATTGACAGCAAATGCAAGGTTGAAACCATCCCCGGTCAGAACGGTCAACGCCGCGGTAGACTGTCGGATTATGGTGTGCAACTGCGTGAGAAACAGAAGGTTCGGAGAACTTACGGCGTTCTGGAAAAGCAGTTCCGCAGCTACTACAAAGAGGCGGCTCGTCGAAAGGGGGCTACCGGTGAGAATCTGCTGCAGTTGCTAGAATGCNGNTTGGACAATGTCGTCTATCGCATGGGGTTTGGCTCAACTCGCGCCGAAGCACGACAGTTGGTGTCACACAAGTCCATCCTCGTGAATGGTTCGGTNGTCAACATACCCTCCTATCAGATCANTGAAGGGGACNTTGTCTCGATTCGCGAGAAGGCAAAACAGCAGTTACGAATTAAGTCTGCGTTGGAGCTCGCCGCACAGCGAAGCGACATTGACTGGNTATCTGTCGACATGTCCAAGCTCGAAGGTCAATTCACGCGCAAGCCCGATCGCGCGGATCTGCCTTCAGAGATCAATGAAAATCTGATCGTTGAGCTTTATTCCAAGTAGTGTCCAAACACAGAAAGGGTGGATTACATGCAAATTTCTTTATCTGATTTTCTAACACCACAATTGATACAGGTTGATGAGTTCGACAAGGGTCACTCTAAAGTGGTGCTGGAACCCCTTGAGCGTGGCTTTGGCCATACGCTNGGTAATGCACTGCGTCGGATCCTGTTGTCATCAATGCCGGGTTGTGCNGTTGAAGAGGTTGAAATCGACGGTGTCGTGCATGAGTACAGCACAATTGAGGGTGTCCGTGAAGACGTCATTGAAATCCTGCTAAACCTGAAAGGGCTGGCAGTTATATTGAACAACCGTGACGAAGCCATTCTGAATCTCAGCAAAAAAGGCCCTGGTGCTGCGACAGCGGGCGACATCGAGTTGGATCATGACGTTGAGATCATCAACCCGGATCATGTTATTGCAAACCTCAACGGTAACGGTGAGCTGAACATGCGTATCCTAGTGCGTAAAGGCCGTGGCTACTCGCCGGCTGACAGCCGGGCCAGTGGCGAAGAAGATACCCAGGCAGTCGGTAAACTGCTGCTTGATGCTTCCTACAGCCCTGTTGTTCGTATCTCTTACTCGGTTGAAAATGCCCGAGTAGAACAGCGTACGGATCTTGATAAGCTGATTATCAATCTTGAAACTAACGGTACTATAGAACCTGAAGAGGCCATACGTCGCGCCGCGACCATTTTACAGCATCAGTTGAGCGTGTTTGTTGATCTGCAAAGCGAGATCATCGCTGAGCCTGAGGAGCGTGAAGACGAGATAGATCCGATACTGCTTCGGCCTGTTGATGATCTCGAGCTTACGGTTCGCTCGGCGAACTGCCTCAAGGCAGAGGATATCTACTATATAGGAGACCTGATTCAGCGCACCGAAGTTGAGTTGTTGAAAACGCCGAACCTTGGTAAGAAGTCACTGACCGAGATTAAAGATGTTCTGGCGACTCGCGGCTTATCGCTCGGCTTGCGTCTGGACAACTGGCCGCCAGCTAGTCTCAAGACGGACGACCGTGCTGCCTGAAGCAAGCGCACACAAGATAAAGGTATAGAGTTATGCGACATCGACACAGCGGTCGCCAACTGAACCGCAATAGTCCACATCGAGCTGCCATGTTCAGAAACATGACCGCGTCCTTAGTGGAACACGAAATCATCAGAACAACGCTGGTGAAGGCGAAAGAATTGCGTTCTGTGGCAGAGCCATTAATCACCCTAGCCAAGAACGACAGCGTTGCAAACCGGCGTCTGGCATTCAGTAGGACCCGCAACAAAGCGACAGTGGGTAAGCTGTTCGAGGAGCTCGGGCCTCGCTATGCCAGCCGGCCCGGCGGATATATCCGGATTCTCAAATGCGGAGAACGTCCGGGCGACAAAGCGCCGATGGCTTATGTCGAGTTGGTTGACAGACCGCAGCTTGATACCACCGANCATGAGGACGAAGTAGCGGNTGCTGAAGAAGAATAGGTAGGGCATNCCGCGCTGAGCCNCGAAAAAGCCAGACTNTGCATGCCGGCAAAACAAACCTGATCTTCCTCACGGTATTATGGGCNCCGAGAGCTGGTCGGGTTTTTTATTGATCAGGATTTGTTATGACTAGCTCTTTTCATCCGCCTGCCAGAACACTAATGGGTCCCGGCCCATCTGATGTGAATCCGCGAATTCTCGAAGCGCTTTCCCGGCCGACTATTGGTCATCTCGACCCTGCTTTCATCAGCATGATGGATGAGCTCAAAACTTTGCTGCAGTTTGCTTTCCGCACGACAAACCAGTTGACGATTCCGGTATCCGCGCCGGGCTCTGCCGGCATGGAATGCGTGTTTGCCAATCTTGTTGAGCCAGGCGAAAAGCTGATTGTTTGTCAGAACGGAGTCTTCGGTGGCCGTATGAAAGAAAACGTAGAGCGCTGTGGCGGTACTGCGGTGATGGTTACGGATGACTTTGGCGCGCCTGTTGATCCGAAAAAGCTCGAAGATGCTTTAAAGAGACACCCCGATGCGATGGCGGTGGCCTTTGTCCACAGTGAAACCTCTACCGGTGTACGTAGTGACGCTGAAGTTCTCTGCACCCTCGCTCGCGAGTATGACTGCCTGGCGATTGTTGATGCCGTTACTACGCTGGCAGGCATCCCGCTCGAAGTCGATGCTTGGGGCATAGATGCTATTTACTCCGGTACGCAAAAATGTCTTTCCTGCATCCCCGGCTTATCTCCCGTCAGTTTCTCGCCACGCGCCGCGGCGAAGATTACCAATCGCAAAAACAGGGTCCAGAGCTGGTTCCTGGATACTAATCTGGTCATGGGTTACTGGGGCACCGATGCGAAACGGTCATATCATCATACTGCTCCGGTAAACTCGCTTTACGCGCTGCACGAATCGCTTGTGATTCTTGAGGAAGAAGGTTTGGAGAATTCCTGGAAACGCCACCGGTTAAATCATCTTGCGCTGGCGGCAGGGCTTGAGAGTCTTGGTTTGAGTTTTGTAGTGGAAGAGGGCAGCCGCTTGCCACAATTAAATGCTGTCTCATTTCCTCAACAAATTGACGAGNCCGCAGCTCGGCNCGCGCTGCTGGCTAAGTACGGATTGGAAATCGGTGCCGGCCTCGGGGCTCTGGCGGGGAAAGTTTGGCGGATCGGTCTCATGGGTTACGCGAGTAATCGTAAAAACGTCAATCTCTGCGTTTCTGCCCTCGGAAATGTCTTGAACGCACAAGGGCACCGTTGCGATGTCAGTCAGGCGANCGCCGAGGCTGAGCGAGTCTACGGTTGAGCAGTCAGCCGGCAGACTCAGTCCCTTGCAATACTGTAAAAAGCGTCGGCTGACGCCCTCCCTCTCCAAAAATACTGGAGTTATTGCGATCGCATGATATCTGCCGCCACTCGAAACTGTATCGAGCTTTTACTGATGTCTGCGATCTGGGGCTCGTCTTTTCTTTTCCTTCGAATAGCAGCGCCTGAATTCGGTCCGTTCTTGTTGATACAAATGCGTGTGCTCACTGCGGCCATCGTCATGCTGCCGATTTGCGTGATATTCGGTAAGTTGGGTGAACTGGCCGCTAACTGGCGTGTAATATTCCTGGTCAGCCTTATGAACATGGCTGTGCCGTTCTGCTTGTTTGCATACGCCGCCCTTTTTATGGGGTCTGGTTTGCTGTCCATCATGAATGCGACTGTCCCGTTTTTTACTGCTCTTATAGGGTTTGCAGTCTTTGGCCAGCGGCTCTCCTCATTGTCGCTGTTTGGCATGGCAGTGGGTTTCAGCGGAGTAATTGTCTTGGTGTTCGACCCCGATGCGATAGATCTTGCAGAGGGCGGACTGCTGGCAGTTTCCGCGGCGTTGTGCGCCTGCTTTTTTTACGGGATGGCTCTGAACCTCGTTTCGAGAAGGCTGATTGCGGTCTCCGGGTTGGCAATTACGACAGGCAGTTTGCTGTTTGCCTCTGTGCTGCTGGTGCCATTTTCGATGCTNTCACTGCCNGATAATCTGCCTNGCATCTCGGCCTGGGCTGCGGTCGCGGCACTGGGCATTGGATGTACGGGACTGGCTTATCTCATGTTCTACAGACTGATTGCCAGGATTGGTTCNGATCAGACGATTATGACNGCCTATCTGATCCCGCTTTTCAGCCTGATGTGGGGCTATCTGTTCCTCTCGGAGAGCATCACTGCATTTACGGTGCTGGGTTGCCTACTGGTCTTACTGGGTGTCGGGATGACTACGGGCAAACTTTCCGGGCTGATTAAACGGGTCTCATCGTCGCGTCAAGGTGGGCTTCGNAAGCTTAATCCATAATCTCAAAGGCATCGTCAGGCTAAGAAGTCCGGCACGAAGATCCGCAGTCAGGATGGCCTTGAGAAAATTCTGATGGGCTTTATGGACCTCATCCAGACTCGTTAGCTGTACNCANNACTNGGCGCTGGCTTGATGGCAAGCCTGNGGNATTTGTGCGNGCCTCNGTCTGAAGNCANNACGCCGNAATGCNGGACGACCGGTATGAGACNTTAGTGTCTGGCAGCCTTNCTNAACCCCTAAAAGTAAGCCAGAAAAACCGACCACCCNGCAGNTGGTCGGTTTTNCGGTTGGCANGTGGCTAGTGGCCGCTGTTGCCCGGCGCGGCAGCAGGTAGTGCCATAGCGGTCAGCTTTGAGCCGGTNTGGAGCATGATGTACTGGTGCCCATCGTGCACCCAAGTGCTCATACCGTAGCGGCTTCTGCCAGGTACTTCGACAGCAGCTTCTGTTTCTCCGNTTGCTTTATTGACAGCATACAGCATCGGAGTCCCGTCAGTTTCTGTATCAGAGTAAATGAGTATATTTGCTGTGACGGTCATGGGTACCAGTGCCCCGGTGCCCGTGTTGCCCACGTCAAGATTATTCTCATCGATGACCCGTTGAACCCGGTCNGGTGTGTTACCGGTCGGTACCATCCACTCATGCTCACCNGTATTCATATTGATAGCGGTAATGCGGCTNTAGGGTGGCTTGAAGTACGGGATTTGCGCAGGGTGCCGTGGCGATCCCGCGCCGGGACCATTAGCGAACTGCGCGTACGTGGAGCCGGTTGGCAATTCATACTGCAGGTCAGCCTCTTCGCCCGGTACAAGCTGTACTGGACTACACGCTGAGCGAGATGAGACATATAGCATGCCGGTGGTCGGATCGGCCACGGCTGGTGCGGTGATATTTGCGCCGCCACCGCCTCCCGGGCAGAACATGGCAGCTCGCTTGCCGGACTCATGGCCTCGCTGTATGGGAGGCAAGAACAGTGGCCCCATCATATAGTCAGACATAGCGGTAATGGCCTGTTGACGCAGTTCGGGCGTCCAATCCACTAGATCGTCAATCGAAATGCCCTGTATGTCGAATGGCGCGGGTTTGGTTGGAAATGGCTGCGTTGGCGACAGTTTCTCNCCAGGTACGGTAGATTGAGGGACAGGACGCTCTTCAATCGGCCAGAGTGGCTCACCCGTCAGTCTATTGAATGCATAGACGAAGCTCTGCTTCGTGACCTGCATTACCGCTGGAATGTCTCTGCCATCCACATTGACATCCATCAGAATGGGCGACATCGGATTGTCGTAGTTCCAGATGTCGTGGTGAACCATCTGGAAATGCCAGGCTCTNTCGCCGGTTGACGCGTCCAGTGCGATCAAGCTNGTGCCGAANAGGTTGTCGCCCGGGCGAAAACCGCCGTAATAGTCGATGGTTGCACCGTTTGTCGGGACAAAAACCAGATTATTTTCAACATCGGCGGTAATCGGTGCCCAGGAAGACACATCACCAGTCCACTCCCATGCGTCGTTTTCCCAGGTCTCGTGGCCGTATTCGCCCGGACGTGGAATAACATTGAATTTCCATCTGAACTCGCCGCTGGTCTTGTCATAAGCAAGGAGGTCGCCGGGAATATTCTCGATGCGTGATTGATGATAGCCCTGCTCAGCAGAGTTGCCGACGATGATAGTGTCGTTCACGATGACAGGTGGCGAAGATGCGGTGATATAACCGGTTTCTAGGGGTACGCCGTCATAAGGATCATATGGGTGGCCAAGGTCTGCCAGCAGGTCAACCACACCGGTTTCCGGGAAACCATCAATAGGAACAGGCTGGCCGAAGCCTTCAAGTGGTGTGCCGGTTACAGCATCCAAGGCAACCAGGAAGAATCCAGGCGTGATGATATAAATGATGCCACGGCCGTCCACTTCATCGTAGCCGATACCCTTTCCATAGTCGGCGCGCATTGAGTATTCCCAGCGTGCGGTATTTGGAAGTCGGTAGCTCCAAACGGTTTCTCCCGTTTTGGGGTCGATGGCTACCACGTGTCGGCGTGGGCCTGCCACGGTGTAGAGCATACCGTTGATGTAGCTTGGAGTTGCACGGCCGCTGCTTGCGCCCATGCTAGCACCGTCCCATTCCCANACNACTTCCAGGTCCTCGAAATTATCGACGGTGATCTCTTCAGCAGGAGAAAATCGGGTGTGGCCGAAGTCATTACCGAGAGTAAACCACTCAACCGAATCCTGGGCCATCACGCTTGCGGAACAGGCCAGAACCAGGGCTGCTGTGGCGATCGGCTTGATGCTTTGCAGGATAGTTCGTTTTATTGTCATTATAAGCCTCACTGAGATATACAAAAATCCAGTTTTTTACTGCGTCGGGCTCACCGTTGCTTTTGNCAATAANTCNGNAAAAACAACAGGTTGAGGCGCTTTGATCCGATTCGGAGGCGCANCGTCNCCCANCNTCAACTTACCGGAAGGGCTCGGCTTTGTCNATGGTNAAACAGTAACCAAANTTTACAGCAGAATTCAGANAAGCCCCCTAAAACCACCTAGAAGTCAGGCTTTTTGTAATTCGCTGCAGACAGTTTGCAGACTCTGTGTCGCGGCCGCTTCTCACTTCACTGGCCGGATTAACCTATGCAAGAGAAGTGTGAAGCTGTGGCCCCCAATGGCCTCACCGCAGGATTAGCTCCCGATTCTTGAACGGCAGCGACGAGAAGACATGAGTTTTGCAGGCTCAGCTTCCGTCTGTTGCCCGGTTCGTGGCGGTCTTATTTAGCACAAAACTGATGAT
Source organism: Gammaproteobacteria bacterium (assembly GCA_002691885.1). Classification (GTDB taxonomy): domain Bacteria; phylum Pseudomonadota; class Gammaproteobacteria; order Pseudomonadales; family Pseudohongiellaceae; genus UBA9145. The sequence goes on along the minus strand of NZJB01000009.1, from coordinate 14,339 downwards.
TAGCAGGGGCCAGATACCGAGGTGGATCATGACGTCGGCAGTGTTGAACACATAATGCCAGAATGGGATTTGCTGAATATCAATAAAATCAATGACGCTGCCGTATACCAGTCGATCGGTAATATTGCTGGCTCCGCCTCCAACTACAAACCCAAGGCAGATGTACTCATAGCGTTCAAGTGTTGGACTGATGATGAGGTAGGCTGAGACACCCACCAGCAGGCCGATACTGATCAAGCCGAAAAGCCATCCGGAACCTTGCGCCACTCCAAAAATGCCTCCGAAATTTCTCAGATGCGTAAAGTGAACGAACCGACTCAGCTCCAGCGTCGTGTTCTGAGGAATGGAGTTATTGACCCAAAGACCGATTGCCTGGCACAGCAATAGGACAGATATGCTGATCACTATGAAAATCAAGATATTGTGATAGCGTCTTTCCAAGATTTTCGTTTCCTTTACTACAAAGCGTAGCGTGCAAGCATATCACACGTCGCTTGTGCCGAGCCGCGCAGCATAGCCGCCCACTGAGGCTTCCCCATTCGGAGTTTCGGGTGTGCTCTTAGTGTCAGCAGGGCTCTTGATTGGATTTCTTCACCGATCATAAGGTTGGTCGGCGTACTGCAGGATCCGGTAATCATCTTCGCCATCGACGCAGACGATGCTGTGCGCACAATTGTGNATTNGGGGTGGGGTCCAGAGTTGCGCCAGGTGCCGCCCTTCGANGTGGGCAAGCACCGTCTTGATCAGAGCTCCGTGGCTGACTATTGCGATNAGCTGACCCGCNTGATGGGTATAAATGTCTCTGATNGCCGCCAAAGCTCGGCTTTGCAGCTGGAAGAAATTCTCGGCGCCGGGCACATCGAATTTGTGGGGTTCGTGCCAAAAATGCTGAAANGATTCCGGAGATTCTGACTNCAGCTCAGCATACAGCCTGCCTTCCCACTCACCCATCTGAATCTCCCGCAGGGAATCGAGATAAGAGACAGGCGCCTCCCAGTNAGGAAAGGCATGCGCTACCGTCTGTCGAGTTCGCACACTGCTGCTGCANTAGAGCGCGTCGAACGGCACTGCGCTTATGCGAATCCCCAGTGCTTTNGCCTGCTCGATGCCGAGCTCGGTCAGCACGGAGTCGCTTTGTCCCTGCGCTCTGCGCTCTTCGTTCCAGTTGGTTTGCCCATGTCTGATCAGATGCAATTCCATGACGGTTAGCGCTGGCTGCGAATGCGCGCAACAGCGTCCTGCCAGCCTGCATACTGACNGCTGCGCCAGNCTTTATCACTTTGCGGGGTGAAAGCGCGTTCGAGCCGCCATTTCGCTGCGATNGCGTCCAGCGAATCGAACACNNCCTGTTGAAGCCCNGCCATGTAAGCTGCACCAAGAGCGGTGGTTTCAGTGATAGCCGGACGATGTACTTCGGCATTGAGCACATCTGACAGTCTCTGCAGAACGTAGTTGTTTTTTACCATACCGCCGTCTACGCGCAGAGCTGAGAGTTGCGCGCCATCCGCTGCGATTGCCTCAACCAAATCTTTCGTCTGATAGCACACAGACATCAATCCTGCGGTGACAACTTCTTTGATGCCCGTATCGCGCGTCATGCCTAACAGNGCTCCTCTGGCATCAGGATCCCAGTAGGGGGCGCCAAGACCTGTAAAAGCAGGTACCAAATAAACTGAAAGATCGTTTCGGCTTTGTTCGGCGAGTGCCTCTGAGTCGGCGGCGTCTCCAATAAGTTTTAGGCCATCCCGAATCCACTGCATCGTAGCTCCCGCCATGAATATACTGCCCTCGATGGCGTAGGTTGGCTCTCCATCAAGGCGATAGGCAACGGTGCTCAGCAGCCGATTTTGGGAGTTGAGCACGTCTGTCCCGGTATTCAGCAATAGGAAGCAGCCGGTTCCGTAGGTGCTTTTCGCCATGCCTTGCTGGAAACAGCCCTGTCCGAATGCTGCGCTTTGTTGATCGCCGATCATCCCGGTGATNGGGATTGGCGCACCGAAGTGAGAGGACTCTGTAGTGCCAAATTCNGCAGCACAGTCCTTAACCTCTGGCAACATCGAGGCNGGTACCTCGAANAGTGTGAGTAGGNNTTCATCCCAGCATTGCGATCGAATATTAAAAAGCATGGTCCGAGAGGCGTTGGTGGCGTCGGTGAAGTGGCTTTTGCCTCCGGTAAGCTTCCACAGCAACCAGCTGTCGATGGTGCCAAAAGCAAGTTCGCCACGATTAGCGCGCGCTCTCGCATCGGGAACGTTGTCCAAAATCCAGCGTATCTTGGTTGCCGAGAAATAGGGGTCCAGTAACAGTCCGGTTTTGNNCTGAATGTCNGAAGTCATGTCTTGCTGTTGCTTGAGTTCAGCGCAGTAGTCGCTGGTGCGTCGATCCTGCCAGACAATGGCTTTATGGATCGGTTCACCTGTTGATCTGTCCCAAACGACGGTGGTTTCCCGCTGATTGGTGATGCCGATGCACAAGATATCTTCGGCCTGCACATTGCCTGCATTCATGGCAGCCTGACAGCTTGCTAGTGAAGTGGACCAGATTTCATCTGCATCATGCTCGACCCAACCGTTATTGGGGAAATACTGCGTGAACTCTTGTTGTCCAAGGCCTAACTGGTTGCCGTCGGTATCAAACACCAAAGCGCGGCTGCTGGTCGTGCCCTGATCGATCGCGAGAATTGCTTTGCCCATTCTGTTTGTCCCCTTTACTCATTAAATTTCGGTGTCTGCATGCTGAAGGCTCAGCCTCACACAATCTTTCTGACTGTCTCGTGTGGAAAAACTCTCCTTACACTGTTGCCGTCGAGAAACTTTCCTATAATGTCATGTTACACTAACTCGGCGAATGTACAGTGACGGGTACGGTGCCTTTCGGCGTCTCGCAATCTGGCTGATTTCAAGTTTTCAGGGTGACGAAGTCTAAATCAGAGTTTGATCTGCTGGTTATTGGTGGCGGTAGTAATGGTGCTGGCATAGCAGCGGATGCCGCTGGGCGGGGTTTGTCCGTTGCGCTGTTGGAGAAAGGAGATCTGGCCTGCGCCACTTCTTCCTGGAGCTCAAAGCTGATTCATGGCGGTCTGCGCTATCTCGAAAATTATCAATTTGGCCTGGTAAGGAAATCGCTGAAAGAGCGGGAGGTGCTGACCAAAGCTGCCCCGCATCTGGTGACGCCGCTGGCCTTTCAGATCCCCATGCTGCCAGAGTCCCGCAGTGCAATCCTGCTGCGCTGCGGGCTGTTCCTTTATGACTCGCTTGCCAAGCGTAAGCACTATGAAGCTTCCCGAGCTGTCCGATATTGCGCTGACAGCCCGCTCAAGGCTTCAATCAGAAAAGGGTTTGAGTATTGGGATGCGCAGGTGGATGATTCTCGTCTCGTGGTCGTTAACGCGTTGCAGGCGAAGCAGCGCGGCGCAGTTATTCTGACCCGCCATGAGGTTACGGATGCCACAGCCAACCTGGAAGGCTGGTCTGTTGCCGTAAAGGGTCACCTTACGGGGATCAGGAGAACGCTGACTTGTAAGGTGTTGGTGAACGCAGCCGGCCCCTGGGTGAGTCAGCTCCATGGCAAAATCGCCCGCAGTGTCGAGGCTCATCAGTTAAAATTGGTCAAAGGGAGCCATCTTGTTTTGCCCAAGCTCAGTGAACAGAACAGGGCATTTCTTCTGCAGCATGGAGATGGCCGGGTGGTGTTTGTGATCCCTTATCTAAACGATTTTTCCTTGGTGGGAACCACAGAGGAGGAATATTCGGGGGATCTGGATGCTCCTCAAATTTCGGAAGCAGAGGTCAGTTACCTGCTGAAGATAGTGAACAGATATTTCAATGTTGCTGTCAGTAACGAGCAGATTGTGGGGGCTTTCTCAGGAATTCGCCCGCTGATAGAGAGTGAAGGAGAGCAAGCCACTCGGGTATCAAGGGACTATCGTATGCAGCTGCACAGACTGCCCGCGCCGATGCTCTCTGTTTATGGCGGTAAAGTCACCACTTATCGTCTGCTGGCCGAACAGGTACTGGAGCGATTGCGGGACTTTTTCCCGTTTATGACCGGAAGCTGGACGAAGAGTGCTGTCCTGCCCGGTGGTGATTTTGAAACGCGGGACAAACTACAGCAGCAGCTGGTCGGGCGATATCCCTGGCTGAGACTGGACCTCATCAATCGCTGGCTGACCGGTTATGGGACCTGTGCGGCAGAAATCGTTGGAGCAGTGCGCAGCATGGGCGATTTGGGGGTCTGTTTCGGTGCCAATCTCTTCCAACTTGAGGTCGACTATCTTTGTTCCCGGGAGTGGGCGATTACCGCTGAGGATATCCTCTGGCGCCGAACTAAGCTCGGGTATCTGTTTTCCGAGCAGGAGGTCAAATCCTTGTCTACCTACCTGGATCAATGCCGGCGGACTCAGCCCTGAACTGGGGTGTTCGCCGAATCAGCATCGCGACGGTTAAACGGCCCGCTCCATGAGTTTTCATTNTGAGCGTGAGAAAGCCCATGTCTATCATCAATTGGATGCGGCGAGGGATGTGTATTGGGCTAATCTTGGTCAGTAAGTTTAGCACTGCAACNGGCCAGCAGGCCGAGGCCCGCGCTAGCCATTGTGAAAGCAACAATGGNGTTNAGATAATTGAAGAACGCGTATGGCGCATAGTCCAGAGCACTGATTCCGAGGGTGGCGCTGTAAAAAGCGCCTGCTGTNGTCCACGGGATTAANCCGGTAGTCAGGGTGGAACCTTCCTCCACGGTTCGCGACAAGACCGCCGGGTCAAGACCTTGCTCTNGATATNTCAGCTGAAACAACTGGCAATTCAGGATAATCGAAATATAAGCCTCTCCCATCGCCATGTTCCCAATCAGACCTGACACCAGGGTCAAGGCGATGAGTGAGGCTACTCGCTGAACTCGGGCAATGATGCCGCTGAGCAGCACGCGNAGAAAACCCGCGCCGTGCATGAGACCACCCAGTGCCAGAGCCATAATGGCCAGAATCAGAGTCCAGGCCATGCTTAAGATGCCGCCGCGGGCCAGCAGATTGTCCAGATTTTCAATACCTGTGGTGCCAGGGGTATTGGCCCACAGCGCATTCAACACCTGCGACGTGTCACTTTGCTGGTAAATAATCGCGATGATAACAGCAAGCAAAATGCTGGCGGACATGGCGACTTCGGCAGCCACGCGCCTGATGCTCAGGATGGCAAGTAGCACAATTGGCAGCAGGGTGATCAGCGGTGCCAGACGATANTCGCCGCTCAGTGCTGCTCGAATGGTCTCGATTTGTGTCCCGGTAAGTTCGGAATTGCCNTACCGTGTGCCGATCAGAGTAAATAGGANGAGCGCAATCAAAAACGAAGGCACTGTGGTAAACAGCATGCTGTAAATGTGTCGGTACAGTCCGGTCTCTGCGCTCATTGCTGCCAGATTGGTCGTGTCCGAGATGGGAGACATCTTATCTCCGAATGTTGCCCCTGAGACCACCATACCAACGACCAAAGGGAGAGGGATGTCGAGCGTATCACCCATGCCGACAAACACAACGCCCAAGGTTCCTACGGTTCCCCAGGAAGTGCCGGTCGCAACTGACATGAGTGCGCAGAGAATCATCCCGAGTGGCAGAAATAGGCCCGGTGTCAGCCAGGTCAAGCCATAGTGCATCAGAGTNGCAATGGTACCGCTGTGCATAAAGCTGGAAATGACCATACCGATCAGTATGAAAATATAGATGGCAGGTAAGGCACGATGAATGGCCTGTCCCATCAGCGTGCGTATTTCAGTATAGTGCAACCCTAGGTATCGAATGTTTGCGCCTACCCAAATCAGGCAGATGAACACAAGCACGTGCAGATCTATCTGCATCATGAATAAGCCGATGGCTATCACGGCAACCACTGCGCTGAAGCAAAGGAGTGATTGTGCAAAAGAGGGAACAGGTGTAGGTTGAGGATCTGGCATCTTAGCAGCATATGACATGCCAGAGAGAAAAGCCAAATGCTGCCGAGTCNTTGNTAAAAGACAGTGCCGGCAGANCACCTTCATACGGAAACGCGTCAATGAAATTCCTCCGATTATTGCCATTCACTTTNTCAGTTCTTTTCCTTGAGCAGGGCTTTGCGGCAGCGCCGCCGGCNGTCATTGAAGGGCCTATCNGGGTGGATCAACCTCCGTCCCGGAATGCAATTTACAGTGCATCGGCACTGGATCTGGCGGCACANGGCTATACTGAAGAAGAGTTTTTTATAGCGGGAACNGNGAATGTCTATTCTCAGNNTTACCTGNCAACAGGGCTTNTTGAGTCAAGCGGACATCCATTTAAAACGCGTCTCATCGTGAGGCGACCNCCGCCNCAGGCTTTCAACGGCNTTGTTGTCGTCGAATGGNTNAATGTGACAGGTGGCCCCGACAAAGACATCGACTGGTGGCAGTCCGGCGAGCATTTAATGCGCAGCGGTTACGTCTATGTTGCCGTGTCAGCACAGCAGATGGGGATCGACACCATGGCTGATTGGGGCAGTGCCCGCTATGGCGGGCTGGACATGACAGCTGCAGGGACTGTTGATAACGATNNGCTATCCTTTGACGCTTTTTCTGCGGTTGGTCGTGTGATCTTCCGGCGGGGAGAAGAGAGCGGGCCCGACACTGCTGATATCTTGGACGGACTACGCGCAGAACAGATCATTGCCACCGGTCACTCACAGTCCGCCTCAAGGCTAGCTGGTTATATCAACAGTATTCATCCCCTGGAACCGATCTTTGATGGCTTCATGGTGCATGGTGGGGGCGGTCTAATTCGCGATGATCAACCGGTAAAAATTTTTAAACTGATGGCTGAAACCGATATGCGGCGGAGGGCGGCGGACCCGCAGCCTGATTCGGATAATTTCAGGCAGTGGGAGGTGGCGGGCAGTTCCCATGTTGACGTACCATTCGAAATTGAATACGCAAAGGCGAGGAATTTAATGGCGGGCCTTCCGCTGGAAAATGTGCAGCCCCGGGAAACCGACTGTGAGTTGCCGCCGTTTAGTACGGTCCCGTTTAGGGACGTGATGAACGCAGCTTTTGAGCATCTGGTGAACTGGATTCGTGATGAGATACCGCCTCCGATNGCACCAAGACTGCAAGTGGCACAAGCGCTCCCGTCAGTTGAATTTGCAAGAGATCGGTTCGGTAATGTTTTGGGGGGCATACGACTGGCAGAACATGCCGTGCCGACTGCTAAAAATACGGGCATGAACTCTGGAACCGGCAATCGGTTTTGTTTCCTCTATGGTTCACACGAAGCCTTCAGCGAAGCGCAGCTCCGAAACCTCTATTCTTCCCGGGAGAAATACGTTCAAGCGGTGACCAGGGTGGTGCAGGAAAATCTGACAGATGGCTATATCTTGCCTTACGCTGCCGAGCGGACAATTGAGGACGCGCGGGTCCGCGATATCGGCCGTTAGGGCGCTCTTATTTCGAAAACCGTTCCGCGAGGGCTTTGCAGCGGATGCTCCAGACTTCTCGTATGGTGTCCTTCTGGGGCTCCAGCTCTGCAGGCAGCTTTACGGTAAGTTTTAACCGTGTTTTGCTGCCATCGGCCAAAAAGNTAGCCGTTATCTGAGACTCGAGGTTTTCTTTGGGTGTCTCCCTCCAGGTNACGGTAATACGGTTGGGAATATCAAGTTCCACGAATTCGCCGCTGCTCACGACTTTTTTGCCGGCTCTGTTCACCGCATATTCGAAGCTTCCGTTCTTGCGCACGATGTTATTCAGCGTGATGATTTCTTCGGCCTGAATCTTCGGGCCGAACATCCATTCTCCAACGAACACCGGAATCAGCCAGTGATCGAAAACGGACTGCTGCGAACCATTGATGCTTTTGCTCAGATTGAAACTGACTGCTTTGCCACCCTTGGTTTTGAGGATCTCCTCTGCACCAAACATTGACAGTTGATCGGTGGCCATCAGTCTGAAGCCTCAGCGGAATTGGTGGGTAGTAGGTGTGTAGGGAGACCAGCGCGGCGTGAAGAAGCCTTTTGCGGATAGTTAGCTGAAAGATACGTCAGGATCGTAGCCTCTTCTTCACCGCTCAGAGCACGCAGGCCCTGCGTTTCTTGCATCCAGCGGATCCGGCTTTCCCAGACGGCCAGGTTGCCAGCATTTTGGGTGATCATCATGCCTGCATGACATTCTGTGCAGGTAGATTTAACCACCTTCCAGCCCTCGGCCTGAATCAGGCCTGATTCATCATCGATGTCCTGTCCGCTGACTGAGATCGAAACAGTCATCAGGAACAGGGTCAGAGCTTGCCGGGATAAGTAACGATCTGGCGTCATAGTAATTTTCCTGTCTCGACTCATTTTGCTCGCTGATTGCCTAGATTGCCTGTACGGCCACCCGGTGGCTCGCATTATTGAGGTAGCCCCGTGGATTCCAACCCGGCACCACCATGGGCTGAGACTTTCCTCTTTCGTCCATGGCACGCGCCCAGATTTCATAATAACCGGGTTCGGGAAATTGCACCCAGGTTTCCCAATTCTGCCAGGCAAGTCTATTGGCCGCCGGGTTAAGCGCAGTGGGGAGCCAGGTTGCACCGAAATCTATGGAAATAAAGACTCCGCTGATCTGATTGTCGCCCGCCCAGGCATGCCCGCGAACTGTCAGCCGTTGGCGCAAATCATGTCTGATACCGGATTGGGGAAACGTCACCAGAGATTTCACCGGCATAGACTCAATAATACGCATCTGTGACGGCGGCACACGGGAGCCCGGGGCTACCGGTTCGGCGGGCACCGCATAAGATGGTGCGGCCATTTTCTCGCCGTCATGTATCTGGTTTCGCACAACCATTTTGTTCAGCCATTTTCCGGAGACAGAACCCGGCCATCCTGCGCAGATCAGCCTCAGGGGATGGCCATTTTGCAGAGGAATGCTTTCACCGTTCATTTGCCAGGCAATGATCGATTCCCGCTCCATGGCTTTAACGATCGGAACCCCTCTGGAAATCGGATCCCGATTAGGGTCCTCGCTAGTGTGAGTGTCGGCACCGTAATAGCCAAGGTATACAGCATCTTCTGCCAGGCCGCAGTAGTTAAGCACGTCTCTCAGGCGCACTCCGGTAAACATGGGGCAGCCAATTGCGCCGGTAGTCCACTGGTTTCCACTGGCGGCGGGAACGAATTCGCTGCGCCCGTTGCCACCGCATTCCAGTTGCAACTGCAGGGTGACCTCCTCAAAACGGCTGCGCAGATCGGCGATTGTGAATGATTGCGGGCGCAAACAAGACTCGCCCGCGATTTCGAGCGTCCAGGTATCAGGATTCAAGGCTTCAGGCGGAATGCCATTGTTGCGAACAAACATTCGGTGGTTCGGCGTAATGGCATCATCGAGTAAGTGGGCCGGTGTTTCGGCGTTGATCGGTCGCGTGTTCAGCACGATCAGGCCTTCTTTGCCTTCAATTTNAGTCTCAGCACTTTCTGCTGCNAACGCGGCAGGAATCAAGCCCGCCGGCATGAAGCGCGCAAACGGTATAGCNGCGCCGAGCGCCGTGCTCATAGTTATGAGCCCGGACTTTTTCAAGAAACCCCGACGTGAAAATCCGTTGGTGCGCCGTCCCCACAGTAATCGATCCGCAGAGATAGGGTCATCGGCATAGAGCTCATCGAGAGTAGCCACTTCGGGTTTTTGTCGCTTCATAGTACCTAAGGATCCGCTTGCGAGAGTTGACGTGATGGTCACNNNAGAGTAACAAATTCANCTGATCCGGTGCAAAAACTGCAGCGCTATCCTAGTTCGGTTTAGTGAGTTTCAGCAGGAATCGATCGGTATGACGNGCCAGTCTTGGGTCAAACACGCTGCGGCTGTGGTCATCTTCGGGATTTGCNAGCAAACGACTCTGTTGAACCATGAAGCCCGCCTGCTNAGCNAGTTCAATGGCTTGCTGAACCGGCATTCTATGGAGATCACGGTTATTGTTCTCCGGTAGCCCAANATGGTCGCTGATTCCCAGAATCCCGCCCGGNGCTAGATAGCTATAGAGGCGGCGAAGCAATTCAAGGGCACGCTCCGGGCTGTTGTTGTAAGAGTCATGCAGACTCAGCATCAGCAGAGCAGCGTCAAGTGAGTCTTTTGATATNTCGAGTGTTGTTACATTGCCGATCAGCTGCGTGACATTNGTGAGATTGCCTTCAAGGATTTTGCTTTCCAANGCCTCNCCCTGTGTGCTCTCCTGGCGGTCTTCCTTGAAGCNGAGCCCACGCTCGGTATTCTGTGCCAGCACGGCACCTTCCGGCCCCAGCGCNTTGGACAGAATGAAGGTGTAATAACCGCCTGCTGCGTANACATCCATCACGGTCATTCCGCTGCGGATGCCGAGAAACTCCAGAACCTCGACAGGTCTTCTNATGTCGTCACGCGCAAAGTCTGTTACCGCGCGGCTTGGATCAGCCAGTGCGCGCCGCAGCGANAGGCCGTCTTGGGCCGAGACGGCCGGGAGNCAACAGCCCAGAGACAGTANCACTGAACNCATCACGGGCCAGACCAGCAGGTATTGCAATCTGTATACANTCANCATNGGCAGCTCAGCTGGGAGACAGGCCCAGTCCTCTGGCCATTGCCCAGGCCAATATCGGAATCAGTGCCAGGCACAACATCGCACATCTAAGTGAAAGTCTGATGGTGGCAGGAACCGTTATCTCAGTCGCGCTTGTTTTACGGTGGCGATTGAAGAATACCGCCGTATAACTAAGGCAGCTTAACAGCACAAGAAAGAGACCTATCTTGACATGGAAGACGGGGTTTTTGCTGAAGAACGCTGCCGGCTTTCCAGTCCAGAACCAAAGCGCAGTTCCACAGCCGGCAATGACGAGACCTGAGAGAAAGCTGAGGGTGCTGAGCCAGGCTAGATTGTTGGCATCCTGCTGACTGATCAGCCGCCCGATGGCGAAATTCTTAATGATAAGGGCTCCTGCGAACACCACCGCTGCGATCAGATGAAGATACCGAAAGAGTAAATAAGCCATANATACATCATACTCNATATCCGGATATTGGGCTGAAATAACTCCGGTTTCTGACTGAAACCTTGCTATGCTTGGATGATCTCCGCACACGAGANNTCTACTGGCGGATNGGTACGGCGCCCTGCGTTTGGCGGGCATACCATNCGGAAGAACNCGAATAATGACCAGGGAGAATCCTATGACNGCGCTTGCGACGGGTGATNACGATCAAATCAAATCGAGCATGAGGAAGGTTGCGCTGACGGCNCTGGCTGGTACAAGCATCGAATGGTATGACTTTTTTCTCTACGCCACTGCAGCAGCTCTTGTCTTTCCAAGCGCTTTTTTTCCTGACAGTTCGCCAACTATTGGTCTGATTCTGTCCTTCGGAACCTTTGCCTTCGGTTTCATCGCAAGACCTCTAGGGGGCGTTCTGTTCGGCCACTTTGGTGATCGTATCGGGCGCAAGAAAACCCTAGTAATCGCGCTGGTGATGATGGGTATTGCATCGACCTTAATCGGCTTGCTGCCGACCTACGCGACCATTGGTATTGCTGCTCCCATTCTGCTCAGCTTGCTGCGGTTCGCCCAGGGCCTAGCGATTGGCGGTCAGTGGGGTGGTGCGATGTTGCTGGTCACCGAAAGTGCTCCGGCCGACCAGCGGGGTTACTATGGTGCCTATGCGCAGGCCGGCGCACCGGTCGGTGTCATTCTCGCTAATCTTGCCTTTATCCTGATCAGCGCTACCGTTTCGGAAGGGTTTTTCATGACTTGGGGATGGCGTATTCCGTTCCTCGTGTCCGTTGTGCTAATCGGGATCAGCATGTACATTCAGCTCAACATGGAAGATACGCAGGCATTTAAGGAGCTTGATGCACTGCGGCACAAAAGGCTTGCTGCCGAAGGTTCGCGCGAGACGTTCGCGAAACGCTCCCCGGTTGTCGAAGCTCTGGTGAAATACCCAAAACGGATTGCGCTGGCTGCCGGGGCGTTTCTCTCTATTCAGGTCAGCTTTTATATTCTGATCGGGTTCATTCTAGCTTACGGCAGTGATCCCAACGGTGCGGCAATGAGTCGCGATGACATGCTGATCGCGGTCTTGCTGGCATCCGCGCTTCAGGTGCCCACTCAATTTTGGGCTTCAGCCTACTCAGATCGTCACGGCAGACGGGGAATTTTTATGCTGGGTGCCGTGCTCACTGGTGTTTGGGGGTTTGCCTTATTTCCCCTTGTCGATACGGGGAACTTCTGGTTAATTGTGTTAGGAATCACCGGGGGTCTGGTTTTTCTGGGCTTGATGTACGGCCCGCAGGCCGCTTTTTTCACAGAATTGTTTTCAACCGAAGTGCGATACTCGGGTGCCTCTCTGGGCTATCAGATTGGTGCGATCCTGGGTGGCGCTTTTGCGCCGACTATCGCCACCATTCTGTGGACGGAATACGATATCGTCTGGGTATCAGCGTATATTGCCTTGGCCTCTCTCTTGGCGCTAATTTCAGTCATGATGCTAACAGAGACCTATCAGACCAATCTTAACGAAGCCAGCTAGCGGGGAATCAGGTTTGGATATTAAGGACTGCAACAACACATCTGACTTTAGACGCCTTGCGAAAAAACGGCTGCCGGCGCCGTTGTTTCACTATATCGATGGTGGGGCTGACGATGAAGTTACCCTGCGCCGCAACACTGAAGCGTTTGATCAGGTCAGATTGATACCGGATGCGCTGGCCGACCTTTCGAATATGGCATTGCGTACCGAGGTGTTAGGGCAGCAAATCGACTGGCCCGTCTTCTGTTCACCGACCGCAATGACGCGATTGTTCCATCATGAAGGCGAGGTTGCTGTCGCCCGAGCGGCCCATAAGCATGGCACGATGTACAGTTTGTCCTCCTTGTCGACTACAAGTATTGAAGAGGTGGGCAGCGCCACGCCCGGACCNAAGTGCTTTCAGCTTTACATCCACAAAGATCGAGGGATGAGCTGGGATTTCATCGAGCGCTGCAAGGAGGCTGACTTTTCCGCCATTTGTCTCACGGTTGATACGCTGGTGGCCGGAAATCGGGAAAAGGACTTGTATACGGGTATGGTAATCCCGCCAAAATTCACCGTGAACAGTCTGTTCAGCTTTGCCACGCATCCCAGCTGGAGCCTGAATTATCTGCTGAGGAAAAAGTTCGAGCTTGCCAATGTGGCGGGAAAGATTTCAGAAGGTACAGGTAAACTGACCTCTGTGGTCGGCTACATGAATAGTCAGTTTGACCGCTCAATCACCTGGAAAGATGCCGAGGAAGCGATAAAACGCTGGGGCAGGCCATTTGCCATCAAGGGCGTTATGTCTGTTGAAGATGCAAAAAGGGCAGTGGATATCGGCGCCAGCGCAGTCATGATTTCCAATCATGGCGGNCGGCAATTGGATGGCTCAACGGCACCTTTCGACCAGCTTGGGCCGATTGTTGACGCCGTGGGAGACCAGATAGAGGTAATCGTNGATGGTGGNGTACGCAGAGGGACGCACGTGCTGANGGCGCTNGCCATGGGAGCGAGNGCCTGCATGATCGGGCGCGGATATCTCTATGCCGTCGCGGCAGGTGGCTATGCCGGCGTAGATCGGGCGCTTACGCGTCTGCGCGAGGAAATTGAGCGGGATATGATACTTATGGGTTGCTCTTCACTGGATGAGCTCGATCGGAGCAAGCTGCATCGCGAGTAAACNCTCGGCCAACCTGAANGCCTCNATGTTGCACTCGAGCGGTGCAGGGGCACGGGGCCTGAACGATTGCGGAGCATAATTGCGCTGAGCAAACGGCTTGAGTTCGCATGAACGGGGGNGCGAGCAGTTGGCACACTCTCTGCAAGGTAANGGTTAATACAGGCAGCACCGCGGTCTTCAATTTTCTCTCCCTTGAGCCCTGGCGCGNACTANTTCTTACCTGTATTTTTTGGGCACTTCCGACCTGCACCGCGCNAGCGGTGCAGGNTTTTTAAGATTCNAGTTGGTNTGANTAATCACACAACGTAGTCAGATCGACGCCTNTGNAGNACTTATTNTCCTTCATGACCACATAGGAATTGATAGTGACCTGGTATCGACTGTTTCCGACCAGCTGATCGTTGATTTCAACATAACGCCTCATATCCGCGCAGATAATCTTCATAAGGAAGTCTGACTCGCCGCTAACGGTATAGCATTCGACCACTTCGGGGATTGATTCGATCAGGTGCTCAAACGCGTTGAATTCCTCCTGGGTGTGGTTTTTAACCGAAATCGTCGCCAGGCAAATGATGTGGCGGGCGATACTACCGAGATTGAGATGAGCCTGATAGGAAGAGATGATGCCAGCCTGATCCAGCCTCCGGACTCTCTGTAGGCA
>NZJB01000008.1 GCA_002691885.1 Gammaproteobacteria bacterium | reverse complement strand
GCAGACTTCATTGGACAGCATGGTACCGACCACGCGGCTGATGTTGATTACCTCATGTTCAATGTGAACGGTTTCTCCTTCCTCCAGAGCTGGACTGGCTCGGCGAATCAGCTCGTTATCGAGCGCCTTCTCTAGACCGTGGTCTTGAGCCTGCGTGCAGTAAAATTCGGTGTTTCCAAAAATCACCGTCGCCGGCTCTAGAATCTGGCTGAGATCGAGACCGCTGGCTTTCCAGTGATCGATCGCGGCATCAGTATCCAGCAGGTCAACGCGGCCGATCATTTCATTGACGGTCCGCAGGCCCAGTTCCGCCATGATTGATCGCAGCTCCTCAGCAACCATGAACAGATAGTTAACGACATGCTCGGGTTCACCTTTGAATTTTTTCCGTAGTTCTGGGTCCTGAGTCGCTATTCCGACCGGGCAGGTATTGAGATGGCATTTACGCATCATGATGCAGCCGAGGGTAATCAGGGGTGCAGTAGAAAAGCCGAATTCCTCCGCGCCAAGCAGGGTCGCGATCGCGATATCGCGCCCCGTTTTCAACTGGCCGTCCGTTTGTAGCGTGACCCGTGATCGCAGGTTATTCATCACCAGTGTCTGATGGGTCTCTGCCACGCCCAGTTCCCAGGGCAGGCCTGCATGTTTGATGGAAGTCAGAGGTGAAGCGCCGGTGCCGCCATCGTGCCCGGCAATCACAAGATGATCAGTCTTGGCCTTAGTGACTCCCGCGGCAATCGTGCCAACACCGATTTCGGATACCAGTTTGACGCTGATGCGGGCCTCGCGGTTCGCGTTTTTTAGATCGTGAATCAGTTGAGCGATATCCTCAATCGAATAGATATCGTGGTGAGGAGGCGGACTGATCAGGCCGACGCCCGGTGTCGAGTGCCGGATTCGGGCGATTTGTTCGTCTACCTTGCCGCCCGGCAGTTCTCCCCCTTCGCCCGGTTTGGCGCCCTGCGCGATTTTGATCTGAAGCTCATCCGCATTAGTCAGATACCATGCCGTGACTCCGAATCGCCCGGAAGCGACCTGTTTGATGGCCGAGCGCTTCGAATCGCCATTGGCCATTGGCGTGAAGCGTTCAGGATCTTCTCCGCCCTCTCCGGTATTGGATTTGCCGCCCAGGCGATTCATCGCCACAGCCAGTGACTCGTGGCTTTCCTGAGAGATCGATCCGAAACTCATCGCACCGGTGGCAAAGCGCTTGACGATCTCACTGGCTGGTTCGACATCTTCTAGTGGTATCGGTTCACACAGTTCAGTGCGTAATTTCATCAAGCCACGCAGCGTACACTGACGGGTTGCCTGCTCATTCACGTGCTGTGCAAATTCCGCGTAGGCCTCCGTGCTGTTGTTTCTGGCCGCCAGTTGCAAGTTGAATATCGTATTTGGATTCCACATGTGCGCATCGCCGCCAGTGCGCCAGTGAAAATCGCCGGGGTTGTTCAGAACCGGAAGTCGCTCGGAGTCTTTTTCGGGATATCCGATCGCATGTCGCCGCCGACTTTCTTCTACCAAGACGCTGAAGTTGANGCCCTGTACGCGACTGGCGGTGCCGGCAAAGCACTTCGCAATGATTTCNTCTGCCAAGCCTACGGCCTCGAAGATCTGAGCACCTTTGTAAGAGTGCAGGGTGGATATGCCCATCTTCGCCATGACCTTCATCATGCCCTTGGCCACNCCTTTCTTNTAAGCGGCGACGAGGCTATCTTCGGTCGAGTANTTGNCGCCAAGCAGGCCTTCTGTGTTCGCCCGCCATAGTGCTTCAAAAGCCAGATANGGATTGACGGCGTCGGCACCATAACCGGTTAGCAGACAGTGATGATGGACTTCTCTAGCTTCACCGGTTTCGACAACGATACCGATCTGGCTCCGCAGTTCATTCTTGAGCAGGTGTTGATGTACGGCGCCGGTGGCAATCAGCGCACTTAGCGGAATCCGGGATTGTGAAATNTTGCGATCCGACAGGATGATGAAGGCATAGCCTTCTTCAATCGCCTGCGAAGCTTCCCGGCAAATTCGCTCCATGGCATNTATGAAACCGTCNNGCTGGNCGGCAGCAAAAGTGATGTCGATTACGCAGGAGCGAAGTCCCTTGTGGTCCATCTGGCTGAGATCGGTCAGCTGCCGGTTAGAGAGAACGGGATGCTCCAGGCTCAGCCTGCGCACCTGCTCTGGGGTCGTTTCGAGAAGGTTGCCCTCGGGGCCTATAAAACAGCGCAAGGACATGACCACTTCTTCACGTATTGAATCGATCGGCGGGTTGGTGACCTGTGCGAACAGCTGCTTGAAGTAGTCATAAATCATGCGTGGNTTGTCGGACAGGCAGGCCAGTGCAGAGTCGTTACCCATGGAGCCNAGCGGATCACGCGCCTCGGTGACCAGAGGAATCANCATGAACTGCATGGTTTCGGTGGTATAACCGAATGCCTGCATGCGCTCGAGGGTCTTTGTACTGTCAAGAGATGGCGCCGGTGCNGTGCTGGNAATGTCGGCCAGCGTGATTCTCTCCTGCGCCAGCCANTCCCCATAGCTNCGTTTGCTGCTGATCAGGCCTTTNACTTCCTCGTCCGGAATAAGTCGGCCCTGATCGAAATCGATCAGAAACATTTTNCCGGGTTGCAGACGCCCTTTAAATTTAACATTGGCCGGATCGACCTGCAGCACGCCTACTTCAGAAGCCATGATGCACTTGTCATCGTGGGTGATGTAATAGCGGCTCGGTCGCAGTCCGTTGCGGTCAAGCACGGCACCAATGTATTTGCCGTCTGAGAACACAATTGAAGCCGGACCGTCCCAGGGCTCCATCAGAGACGAGTGGTATTCATAAAAATCCNTCTTCGCCTGTGCCATGTTGCGGTCAGACTGCCAGGCTTCGGGGATCATCATCATGGTGGCTTCCGCCAGCGAACGCCCGGACAGCAGCAGGAATTCAAGNACNGAGTCAAAACTGCCGGAGTCGGAGCAGTCTGAGTCGATGACCGGCAGGATGTCTTTAAGTTTGTCTCCGAAGACCTNTGTCGCCACCATGCCCTGTCGGGCGACCATGGCGTTCACATTGCCGCGTAGGGTGTTGATCTCGCCGTTGTGGCTCATAAACCGATTTGGTTGAGCGCGATCCCACGACGGGAACGTGTTGGTGCTGAAACGTGAATGCACCATGGCAAGGTGAGTGGCGAAGTCGGGGTTGGTGAGGTCTCTGTAGAACGGGAAAAGCTGTCCCGGGGTAAGCATACCTTTGTAGACGATGATCTTGGTGGACAAACTGCAGGCATAGACCTGTTTGGCTTCGGTGAGTGTCTCGTCGTTGCGCAGCGCGTGGGTGAACCGCTTTCGGATTAGGTACAGAACCCGCTCGAATGCGTCGTCGTTGAGATCCTCGGCAGCCGCTATGAATAATTGGGTGATATGCGGCTGAGCGAGCAGCGCCGCGGGGCCCACATCTGCTTCCTTGGAATCGGTTGGTACGTCACGCCAGCCGACCAGTCGCTGTCCTTCTTCAAGGATGATCCGATTGATGGTTGATACACATTGTTCTCTTTCGACCTGATCTTTAGGCAAAAAGATATTGCCTACGGAGTAGCGGCCGGCCTCCGGTAGGTCCGCGTTCAGTTCATCCTTGGCCACTTTTTTGAAATAGCTGTGTGGCAAGGCCATCAGGATACCGGCCCCGTCACCGGTGTTGGCCTCAAAACCACAGCCCCCACGGTGATCCATGCGGGAATTGAGATTATAGGCATCAAGCATGGTTTGGTGGCTGGGAACTCCCTTGATATCGGCGACAAATCCTACGCCACAGGAATCCTTCTCGTAGGCAGGGTCATACAGCCCTCGCTTGGGAGGGTAGCCAAACATCAGTTTCTCCGGTTTTTCATTCATGCTCTCGATCATCTCATCATGTGTTCGGTCCGCCTGTTGTCACGAGCCACCGGTCGTGTCGCCCTGACATAACAGAACGATCTTTCAGTTAGGCTGACGGACACCGCTGGACGGGGCCCGGCACGGGCTTGGCGTGGTCTGCGTTGATCCCCGCAGAATGCTGGATTACAAGCAATTAGGGGTCGGACAAAATACCATTCAGAAAGAATATGTCAAGGTATGAGGGGCTTTTCACAGATTCTTTGGATTAGCTAAGTGCATGTTTTTTATAGANTTGTTGAGTAACTTTTGTGGAATAATAGCCAATATATTGTCATATGCCAATAGCTAACACGGGCCGATACACAATCCATANTAAGAGACCGCCATGTATTCACGGANNGGCCTAATTCNATATCTCGAGTATTGTNTTCAGACTATTACCTCCTCCGTGAAAANATTTCGGAATGTTATGCANCCGAAGTTGATTTCGATTGAAGAAATACCGCCAGTCAAGCCCAGCATTCTTCTACAACTCCAAAGCATCAGGCTACATGCTCGCCTCACCAACTTGATAATTGGTATCGTGTGCATTAATCTGCCTAAAAGTTCAGAAATAAGAATGACTTATCGCAAATGATACTCATTCTCATTTACGTTTTTAGTTCGTTCGGTGCTCTCATACAACCTCTTGCGCTCTAAGCGACAAAACATGAACTCATAGGTCAGTAACTCGACTCGTCCAACTCAAATCACTTACGGAGGCGAAGGTAACCCGTGAACCCAAAAGTAACTCGTCGACGCTTCATCAAAGGAGTAGTTGCCTCTGGTGCGGCGGCCACCACCACAGGAATGTGGTACGCGGCCAACGGCCAAAACCGACCCGGTGGAGCGGTTGAACGCCTTATAAGAATAAATGTTAACGGCCAGATGCGCAGTGTCGATGTGGCTCCACAGGAAACTCTGGCGTCCACACTTCGCTACAAGCTTGGGCTGACCGGAACCAAACTTGGTTGCAACCGCGGCGAATGTGGCGCCTGCACCGTGCTGGTGGACGACGTCGCCACCTACGCCTGTTCGGTGCTCACACATTCAATGAAGAATGCCCGGATAGAGACGGTCGAGGGGTTAGAATCTCCTAATGGAGAGCTGCACCCTGTACAGCAAGCTTTTGTTGAAGAACTGTCTCCACAGTGCGGCTACTGCACACCGGGACAGGTCATGGCGGCAGTTGCTTTACTTCGTGAAAACCCCAACCCGACGCGAGAGGAAGCACGACATGCCATGTCCGGCAACATTTGTCGCTGTGGCTCTTATGACTCTTATCTCGATGGCGTCATGCGCGCCGTACAAATAGGATAATTATCATGGCTTATATGCATATTGGTAAAGACTTCGTGCCGCCTGATGTACCTGGCAAGGTTACAGGCCGCATCAAATACGCAGAGGACTATACCCGCGAGGGCATGGTGTACTCACGACTTCTCACCAGTCCTATTCCGCATGCTCGGGTGCTCGACATTGACGCTTCCGAGGCGCTGGCAATGAACGGAGTGTTCGGTATTCTGACGGCCGATGATGTGTATCCCGACGGGGAACCACAGAGCACGGGCCTCAAAATTTTGACCAATGAACCGACTTTGGTCGGTGAGCCAATCCTGGCTTTGGCCGCGATCGACGAGAAAACTGCCGAAACGGCCATCTCGCGGATCAATGTAACNTTTGAGCGTCTGCCTTTCGTGCTGGATCCCCTGGAAAGTTTAGTAGAGGGAGGAGCGAACGCTTACCCAGGAGACCAAAATACATTCGTGTTCCGGCAAGGCTTTGCCACGGAGAAGTGGACTGAGGATCAGGTTGCGAGTTTCCGGGCAGGCAACGAGCCAACTGCCGAACCTCAGCAAACCTGGTCACTCGGTGATCTTGAGGCAGGCTTCGCGGCTTCAGAGTTTGTCTATGAAACCACGTTTACGACGGCGGGCTATCCCCATCACTCGATGGAGCCGCGCAGCGCCATGGCTTACTGGGAAGATGGCAAGCTGTACCTGCATGGTACGTCCCAGTCGCTGACGGCGCTGGCCGACGGGATGGCGCCCATCATCGGTGTGCCAAAAGAAGATATTGTCTTCATTAATGCGGCGACCGGTGGCGGTTTCGGGCAGCGTGCCCGCGCTAACAGTATTCCTAGCATGGCTATACCCGCCAAGCTGTCGCAGAAAATTAATCGTCCAGTGATGATGCGCATTACCAGGGAAGAAGAATTCACGATTGGTGGTGCGCGCCAGGGATTCCAAGGCTGGATGAAAGTCGGCTTCAAGCCCGATGGAGTCATGTCAGCCTGTGATCTTTACATTATCTCTGACAACGGCGGCAAAGGTGGCGGCGGCGATGCTTCGTCGGCTGCAGACTGTATTGACGTGCTTTATCAGCCTGACGCTTTACGCTTCCGCGGTACCTCAATAGGCAGCAACACGGCGCATCGGGGTGCTCAGCGTGGACCTGGTCAGAACCAGATAGCGCCGATCATTGCGCCTATTCTTGATAAGGCCGCAGACGCGCTTGGTATCAGCCGNCTGGAGATACGCANAATAAATGCGCCGCGCAATGGAGATGTGGCAGGNCCNCGACAAANTCCATTCACTTCGGCCTATGTGCCAGAGTCCCTGGATATGGCGACACAGCAGTTCGACTGGGAAGGTCGCCAGGCCCGCCGACGACAGCGCAATGGCAGCAAAGTGATTGGCCTCGGTCTGGGCCAGGGCTACCACAATGCGGGGCGCAGCGGCATGGACGGAATCGTGACCATGGGAATCGATGGACGGTTGAAAATTCACAATGGCGCCGGCAATCTGGGAACCTACTCCTACGCCTCGACATCGCGCGCGGCCGCCGAGGTTCTGAAAATGCCGTGGGAGAACTGCGACATTCTCAATGTCCGCACTGACAACCACCTCCCTATCACGTCTCCACAGGATGGCAGTAATTCGATCTTCACCAACACCCGTACGATGTTTGGTGCTGCGACTGACATGCTCAACAAGATGAAGGAGATAGCTGCAAGCGACCTTGGCGGTGATCCCTCGGACTACGACGTCTCCAACGAGCGGGTACACCAGATCGCTGACGAGTCAACTGGCTACACCTATGCTGAGGTCGCTCAGCGCGCCATGGAGCTTGGTGGCAAATTCACCGGTGAGGCAGATCTGCCGGAAGAACTCGCTGAGTGGACCCAGATATCTGTGTCACGACTCGCCGGCTCTGCATTCATGGGCGTGTATCATGATCCGCGGCACGAAGGAAATCCGCCGGGATTCACGGTGACCTGTTGCGAAATAGAGCTTGATTTGGAAACCGGCAAGTATGAGATTCTCGACATGGTGACTATTGCTGAATCAGGCACCATAGTTCACCCACAAGGTATGGAAAACCAGCTGGTGGGCGGAGCTGTTTGGGGAATCGGGCTGTCTGGCTATGAACGTCACCTGTACGACCCTCAGAACGGCCTGCCTGCTTCGACCGGCTACTGGCAGAGTAAGGTGCCAACCTATCTCGATACACCAGTGAAAATTGGAACCGGCTGGGTCGATCTGCCGGATCCTGAAAATCCGGTTGGAGCCCGAGGAATTGGAGAGCCCTCCATGGGAGCAGTGTCTGCGGCATTGACTGCTGCGATAACCGATGCGCTGGACGGCTACCATTTCGCGACGGCGCCAATTACGGCTGACATGATTATTAATCACCTGGCAGGCACTGAAGAAAATGCAGCGCCTCTTGCTCAAAACAACTTCAGAGGTTGATATGGTAGCGACATCACATGACGTAATGCCTGATATTGAGCTTTATCAGCCTACTGATGAAGCAAACGCCCTGGCATTGGCAAACACACTTGGCAGCGACGGCTGGCTACTCGCTGGCGGCCAAGACACCTTCGGCTGGCTTAAGGATCGCAATAAGGCGCCTGGCGCCATGATCGAATTGACTCAGATCGATGCTTGGAAAGGCATTAAGGAGACCGCCGATGGCGTTGAGATTGGGGCAGTCACGACACTAACTGAGATCGCCAAGAATCCGATCATCCAGGAACGTTATGGCGTGCTGGCGCAGGCTGCCGGCGTTGTTGCCAGTCCCCAGATTCGCAACGTTGGCACTTTGGGCGGCAACCTAAATCAGGATGCGCGCTGCTGGTACTACCGCCGGGGCTTGGACTGCTATCGGGCCGGCGGCAATATCTGCTACGCCGACTCCCCGGAAGGGCTGAATCGTGAGCATGCGATCTTCGGTGCGAGCCGCTGTGTGGCGGTAAGCCCTTCTGACACAGCGCCAACACTGGTTGCTCTTGACGCAACTATGGTGATCGCCAGCCAGAATGGCACACGCACAATGTCTGCCCAGGACTTCTTTATTGGACCTGACCGCGACATTCGCAGCATGACTGCACTCGATGACGGTGAGATTCTCACTGCTGTCAGATTGCCTGCAGCTTGGGCCAACGCTGAGTTCTATTTCGAGAAGGTTGCTGACCGGAACGTATGGGACTTTGCGCTGACCAGCGTTGCAGCAGTCATGAAGGTGTCAGGTGGCACTATTGAAGATGCGAGGATTGCTTGCGGCGCTGTAGAGTGTGTGCCGCGCCGATTAGAAGCAGTCGAAAATGCCATACGAGGTGAGAAACGTTCAGATGATCTTGGTGCACGGGCAGGGGAGTTGGCAGTTGAGGGCGCACGTCCGCTCAACTATAACCACTTCAAAGTGCCTCTCATGGCTAATCTTGTAGCTCGAGCTGTCCGGGGTTAGCCTCCGGATCGACTTGACAGTCCTAAACCCATTGGCGCCGGTATCGGTGCCAGCGGGCGCGACAGCCAGACTCAGGCTGGAATGCAGATAAAGTTTAGAAAAACATAAAAACAGAAAAAACAGCAGCAGCATATATAGAGAGGGTAGTACAGTGGGAGAAATAGTCCGCTATAAACGCGATGTTTGGGGCGAGGAAGTTATCCTCGGTGTTTCCTGGGACTTGCTTTGGGTGGTTGCCGTTGCGGTGCTAGTTCTTCTGGCAGCCCATGCCGTTGTCATGGCTGCGCTTGCCAAGAAAGATCTTGACCGACCCACTGCTGAGGGCCGGCGGGTAGTGCGCCACGAATCGATTGACCGCATTTTCCACTGGCTGATGGCTGCCAGCATATTCGTCCTGATTTTTACTGGTACAGCGCCGATACTGGGTCTTAGGATCGCCTGGCTCAACATTCACTGGATCAGCGGGCTGCTTCTGACGTTCCTAATCGCTGCGCACATAATCCGATCCATGTTCTGGCAAGATTTTAAATCCATGTTGCTCACGCCCAAGGATTTTTCGGAGCCATTCGATTCGACCTCCAAGCCAGGCAAATACTACTTTGAGCAGAAAGGTCTGCACTGGGCCGCCACGGTGGTTGTTCTCGCGGTTATTGTCACCGGTGTACTGATGTTCATGCAGATAAATACGCCGTTCTGGGAACGGACCAACAGCATGCCGGAAGATCAGCTGGGTCTGGTATTTTTGCTCCACGGACTGTCGACTTTGGCGCTGGTCGCGCTGGCCTCGACTCACATCTATTTCGCCTTGCGACCGGAGAAGATTTTTTACACTCGCTCCATGCTGGTCGGTTGGATGTCTGAAGACGAAATGGCAGCGAACCACGACCCAGGCAAATGGACGCCTAAAGAGGCTGATTAAACTGCAGGGTCGGAGACACGGCAGTGACGCCACCTTAGCGCTCGATGTAGAAACCCAAAAGAGGTGCCAGACTCGTTCTGACACCTCTTTTTTACCTTTTTGACGTAACTTTTTTATCCTTAATCGGGAACATTTGACCGGAGAGACCTGTGGATCTTGCTGAAAGTATTGAAACCATTGAAGCCGGGTATGAATTTTTGCTGGCTTATGCCGCCCAGGGTCGTCCTGCTGGCGCAGAAACAGGGCCAGGCCCCCACGCCCGTCCTACTCTTGAGGGGATGCTTGAAGCTATGGTTCAGCTCGGCGATTCCCTGGCAGACCGGGAAGAGCCATTCGAGCGCGTGNTCGCTGAGGATTGCCGCAAGGCTGGCGCTGCCATTGCTTTTCTGCTCAGTCAGGAAAAAATCGGGTCGGAAATTGTGGACAACCTGAACGCGTCAATTCATCTGCGAGCGGTGCTCACTGATCTATTTCTTTACAGCGAAGCTCTCGATCCCAGCGTAGGCGAAGCGTCCCAACCTATAGCCTATGATGCCACCCAAGGTAATACTGACGGCTAATATTTCTATTTTCTGAACTACAAAAGGGGTAGTACGCACTTTTGTAGGGTTTTTTCTATGGTTAATTATCCTCGCAGACTGCAACTGGCTCACCTTCCAACGCCGCTGACCCCGTTGAAACGATTTAAGATTCCTGGTGTTGATACTGAAATCTGGATCAAGCGTGATGAAGTCACCGGAACCGAGGTCTCGGGAAATAAAATTCGCAAACTCGAATTTAATCTGGCAGATGCCTTTGANCAGNGATGCAATANAGTCATCACTTGTGGCGGCATTCAGTCTAACCACTGCCGAGCNACTGCAGTGATGGGCGCGAGGCTAGGATTGAGGGTTCATTTGCTGCTGCGCGGAGAAAAACCTGCNGTCTCAACGGGCAATCTGTTGATGGATTATCTGTGTGGAGCCGAGATCACTTTCATACCGGAGAACGAATGGTCGGCGCACGCGGGCTACGCCGCTCGCTTGCAAGATAGATATGCGGCAAACGGGGACCGGGCACTGTTCATTCCTATCGGCGCCAGTGATGAGGTGGGCCTTTGGGGCTATATCTCCGCCTGCGAGGAGCTGAAAGAGGATTTCGCGCAGCACGGCCTGACGCCTGATTATCTGGTCACCGCGACCGGCTCAGGAGGAACGCAAGCTGGTTTGATCGTAGGCTCGCAGCTGTTTGATCTGCCGGCAGAGGTGAGAGCGTTTAATGTCAGTGACAGCGCCAGCTACTTTGATNGAAAAATTCGTGAAGACGTNTTGCTCTGGAAGNAGCGTTACAAAATTGAGATAGACGANAANGCTCTTGACATCCAAACCGTTGAGGGCTACCTCGGTAAAGCGTACGGGGTCGCTAGTCAGGAGATATTTGAGCTGATCGCAGAATTAGGCAGGACAGAAGGCTTATTGCTAGACCCTGTGTACACGGGGAAGGCATTCTACGGCATGCTCTCAGAGCTTGCTAAAGGNGNNTCTGGCCGCCTGCCCGGCGCNAAANAGGTTGTTTTTGTGCATACCGGGGGACTGTTCGGCCTCTTNCCGCAGCAGCATNGCTTTGCNTTNAATAAGGGGTATNCGGGCCGCTGAGCGCGTGGGCTNGGTAACTGCAANGCGCNGGACAGAGNGAATCATCCGGNCCGCTTTGATGCANAANCCAAGGTGACTCCGGTATCTTTGAGTGNCACAGNTGGAANTTGGGGNTCNCCTATAATGAGGAGAAGGNATGGNAACGGAATCGGGAATGANTTGTATCGAAGAGCCTANCAAGCNGGGCGCTCACATTCTGGCCGGAAAGCTGNTCGCCGGCGTTTGTGCCGGCCTGGCAGTGATGGCGGCCCAGGCCCNGCAGAGCGAGCCGGACGGCTACGCGGGCGCGACCANTGCNAATTANCAACAAGCGTANGCCAGCACGCAGTGGGATACCCGTTATGAAAGCCANCTGCTCACCAATACCACTCAGCTGATCACCGAAGGAGCCCGNTCNGGNGAGGGCTATTTCAGTGCCGACGGAACNCAGTTCGTATATCAGGTAGAAATGCCGGGTAACCCGTTTTATCAGATTTATCTTTTAGATCTGCAGTNCGGTGAGTNNAACCGCGTTTCNACAGGCATTGGTCTGACGACTTGTGCTTGGATTCACCCGACTCTNGACCGGATCATGTACNCGTCTACCCATGAAGATCCGAATGCNCTGGCAAAACAAGNTGAAGAANTNGCGATCAGAGCCAGCGGGGAGGCCCGCCCCTACGGNTGGGATTANGATCCGTCATATGAGATCTANGCTGCTGACAGCGACGGNNGCAATCTCGNNAAACTGACTANCGCAGTCGGCTACGATGCCGAGGGCTCNTATTCGCCTGACGGGAGCACNATNCTCTTTGCTTCGAATCGCGAGGCCTANANTCGCCATCTCAGTAAGGTAGAGCAAGGTCTACTTGACGATGACGCGTCTTATTTCATGGATTTGTACGTGATGGATTCAGACGGCAGCAACGTTAAGCAGCTGACCTTTTCGCCCGGATACGATGGAGGCCCTTTCTANAATGCTGAGGGCACCAAGATACTGTGGCGCCGCTTCAACCCTGACGGTAACAGCGCTGAAATCTGGACCATGGACGCAGACGGCAGCAACCACCGACAGCTTACCGCCAATGGAATGGTGAATTGGGGCCCCTTTTATCACCCCAGTGGCGACTACATTATTTACTCTAGTAATGTGCTTGGGCACGCTAATTTTGAACTGTTCATGATTGACCCTGAGGGTGCCAACGACCCGATACGCGTCACGAATACTGACGGGACAGACATACTGCCGGTATTTTCGCCTGACGGTGAGCGCCTTGCCTGGAGTACGACCCGCACACCGGGCGGTGCTTCCCAGATACACATGGCGAACTGGAATCACGAGTTGGCTCTGCAATTACTGGGTCTGCAATAGGGTCGTCCGGCAGCCATTATGTTTCTCAGACTTGGTTTCAGCTTTTTTCTAGGATTAGGCCTGTGTTGGGTCGCGCAGGCTCAGTCTCCGTCGCTGAATGAACTAGGCTCACCGCTCAGCACACCCGATCTGTTGCACCACAGTCTGAGCATTGATCTTGATCCTGTCAGAGAGTCTATTGTCGTCCGTGACCGGATGCGTCTCCCACAAGCCTGGTCAGGTCAGAACCTATATTTCGAGTTGAACAGCGGCCTATCGATCACCGCCTCAAACCTGCCCGTCAGTGAAGACCCGAAAGCACAAGTTGCATCTGTTGATGTTATTGACTCAACTGTCGCGCAGGAAGCTGAGGTCAAACGATACCTAATCAGCGTCCCCGCCTCGTTCGTTGGTGAGCTGGAGATCAATTACTCT
>NZJB01000007.1 GCA_002691885.1 Gammaproteobacteria bacterium | reverse complement strand
GAGTATCGAGTACCAGACGGTCTTGCAGCAGCTGCAACTGGTGCAGCAAAAACATGAGGAAAATACTGACAACCAGTGCGACGAAAGTTGAGTTGAAAGCAACCCCCAGACTCACGGTAACACCAACAATATCGCCACTGACAGCCTGATAGGCCTGTCCTAGCGCCGTACCGATTCCGCGCACCGTGCCAAGGAATCCGATCGAAGGAATCGCCCAGGCAATGTAGCGCACTATGGTTAATTCGGTTTCCATGCGATCCGCCTCAGTTTCACAGACATCTTTTATGGTCAGAGAAACATCCTGAATGCTGCGGGTGCTCTGGAAACGATGCAGGCCGGCCAGCAGGGCGCGCGGTAACAGATACGCCTGCTCCTGTTCCGGCAACGCCTGAACCGGTCTGGCATAGTTTCGCGAGTCCTCCGGCAGAACGCTCATGCCTTCTTTCACCTTAACCAGAGTGCGCTCAAGCAGGCTGCGCTGTCTGACAGTCTGCTGCGTTTTCATGCCGATGATGAAGACCGCCCAGAGCATCAGCGTGATACAGGCCTGCTGCTCAAAATCTTTCAGAATAACAAACACCGAACGCTCAGGAACGAAGTCCGCATTGACCTGTTGCTGCTCTGCCTGATAGGCCTGAATGTCAGCGGCCACGGGTCGAATCACGGTGGTATAGGTTGCCTGAACGACAATGAAGGCAAATACCAGTGCCGCAAGCTGAATAAACGTTTCATAGAGTGAGCCTTGTTTCATGGCTTAGTCCTTTTGTGTTAGCTCGACAGCCAGCAAACTAGCATTTATATGTCTACCGGGAACGACACACCGAGATCCTGAGAGATCTGCTCGGTGGGCACAAAACGACCCGGCGACTCCTCTTCGTCGGTGGGTTCCGTCTCCGCGGGTGCTATGGTTCTGTCGCTGCCTTCAGCACCTTCAATCTTAACTGTGACCGACGCGTCTGAATTCTCTTCGGTCTGTTCCAACGGGCTTTCTGCCGCGAAAGAAGCCACACCGTAAAATAGAATGATTGCTGCCGCGATCTGTCTAAAACTCATCAATCCTCCAGATACCGCGCTACGCGGAATCCGACATCATCTCTGGGTTCTTCCCCAAAATCCCGGAACGACAACCGCATCTCCGTAATCGCACCATGCGCCCAGCTGGAGCCCCTGATGGTATGGAACTGACCGAGTTCTGGTCCCTTCGGGTCGATTTCCGGACCACCTACGCTACCAACCGCGCCGTAGTAGTCATGCACCCATTCCGACGCGTTACCGGCCATATCAAAGATGCCATACTGATTGGCCTGAAAAGACGCAACCGGCGCAGTAGCAAAGAAGCCGTCGTCATAGTCAAACATCACTTCACCGAGGTAGGCCCGGACCGTAATGTCCGCAAAATTCCCGGAATTTTCAGGTGGCGGCAGCTGGTCACCCCACGGGTATTTCAGAACACTTCCACTGCCATCAGTCCGAGCGACCCATGCCCATTCTGCCTCGGTTGGTAGCCGATAACCGAACGCATCAGGGTTGAAACCAACCACTTCTTCACCCTCTGTACGGTAGTAAAACGGCAGACCTTCCTGCTCACTCAGCCAGTTGCAGTATAATGCTGCCCGCGTCCAGCTGATCTGCACTGCCGGTTGNGCTTCGTTATCCAGAGTCAACCCTTGAATAGTCCCGGAAGAATGTTCGCTGTCATAGCGTCTGAATTCTGAGTTGGTGACTTCTTGGTAGGAAATGTAGAATGGTCGTTCCAGCTTTACATCGCGAAGATTTTCATTGGGCCGGCGGCCCGCTTCCCGTCGGGAAGCCCCCATGCTAAAGGAACCGGGATAAAACAGTTTTAGGNTTTGCCCCGCCACTGTAGAAATTTCTGGCTTGATCTGTTCCAAGCGAGCCTGCTCGAGCGATTTTAATGTGACCCTGATTGCCTGCTCCAGGCCGGGTCTGGAAGTGAATGCGGTGTTATAGGGCACATATCCTTCTTTACGTATCTCGATCTGCTGGTTTACTGCCATGAGCTCGAGCCTCTGGTTAGCGTGCCCCATCAGTTCCCCATTCACGTAGAGCTCAGCGTCCGGGGGATCTGCGATAATGCTGACACTGGCCAGAACAGGATTTAGGCTGACCGTTACCTCGCTTTCCTGGTCGGGCTGAGTGCGCACCGTCGTCGACGACGACTCATAGCCGTCTTTAAAAAAAGTAATATGATGATCGGCAGCGGGCGGCAGGGCTACTTCTAGAGGGGTCTGACCCTGAAAGATGCCACCTATCGTGACACTGGCGGCGGTTGGATTTGAACGAATAAATACCAGACCATCGGCAGGCTCAAGGGTAATCGTGGGCAACACCATGTCTTCTCCGGCCGTTATTTCATACCCATCCTGCCAAGCTTTGTGTCCGCTGAGTTTTAAAGTGACCTCCCTGAGCCCCTGAATAATTTCCGCATTCAGGGGGGTTTGCCCCCTCAGCTCTCCGTCAACCATGACGGCTGCACCGGGAGGCACTGTCGTAAACGACAGGGTCGCCCATGCCGGCTCGAGACTCGCGCTGAACTGCTGGCGGACGGACCGGCCCTCAATGGCAACAGGAAGCCCATAGTCGAGGTAGCGATCACTGCTGATGGTGAGCTGATGATCTCCCGGCTCGACCGACAGATCGGTCAAGGGTGTCAATCCAACGTCGACACCGTCTATTCTCGCTCGCGCACCGGTCACATTTTCGATATCGATGCTTACCAGGCCNGGTAATTTTCGCATATCAAATGGGTGGGTTTGCGACTGCTCACTGCCGACGATCAGCTCGGTCGCTATATCGTGGTAGCCCTCATTCTTCAGCATCAAACGGTAGGTACCACTGCGCAAAAGATAGCGGGGCCCAAGCTGCAGAGCGATCCCGCCGCTGATCTCAATCTCGGCAGAAGCCGGATTCACCTCGATAAAGACAGAGCGGGCGGTGAGCACAAAAAAACCAGCCGCAGACGACAGCACGGAAAACGCAAAAACAACCGCATGAAACCACCTAAACCGGTAGCTAAAACGCCTTTTCGTTTCCTGATTGGGCGTAAAGTCGATCGGTACTATGGGATCAAGTGATCGATTTGCCCCGGCTGATTTTTCCACTTCGGTCACAGTATCGTCACCTGTTAACCGTCCCTACGCGCTCATCGCACTGTACCACGACGGCATCGGGCGTCTGGCCAAACCCTACGGTAAATTCCTGGCGCACATCCCGATAGCCTGCCCGCCTGCCAACTGCCACATAGTTGCCGGGCTTGAGATCCATTGTCGTCTCGGAAAATACGCCAAGCGTTCCGATTCGAAGCAGCGTGACCTCAGTAAACGTATCTGACACAAGCACGATGCGTACTGGCACCTGGGAATTCTCCAGCAAAGCCTGCAGTTCATCGAGTTGAGAAGACAGCAATGGGCCCGGCTCCTCAACGTCTCGGCCGATGAAGTAATAGCGAAGGGTTTCTTCATAAACGGCCTGATCTGAGAAGCGCTCAGGCGATTCAATGGCATCAACCAATAGCTGGTTCAACGTCATGCGCTGATTCGCCAGCTCTCTCCCCTCCAGGGCAAAGAGCAAATTGGCATCAATGGCAATTACTTGGTCATAGGCAGCAACTGCATCACTCCAGCGCTCATCGGCCTCGGCTGAGGAGAGGTCGATCCGCAGTTGGGCAATTTGCGCATTCGCGACCTCGGTCTCGGTTTGCCGGATAGCGGCCTCGGCTTCCTGTACGTTGATACCCATGCCGGCGGCGCGCTGGAACGCGGAGATGGCTGATTCGGGGTCGTCAGCCTGAAGCAGGACGTAGCCTTCAGACATTATTTGAGAAAATTCATTTTCTCGAATTTCAGCGTCGATCTCTATGATTCCTATTGGCGCAGTCTCATTGTAAGGGTCAAGACTCACAATTTCTCTTAATATAGTAATGGCGGCCTCGAGGTCTCTATTTTCCCGTAGCTCCTCTGCCTGTTGAAATAACAACTGCACCTGATCCAGAGTCCTTGCTCGCCCTAGGCCGACCCGAGCGGCTTCGCTGTCCGGATCCAGAACGAGAGCCAGTAAATATCGGTCTTGAGCAAGCTGAGAAGATCCATCAGCGAGGGCGTTGTCGCCATCAATGAGTGTTTGTGCCAGCACCTCAGGTATCCTCGCCAGGAGCTCTGCGAGCGCATCATTCCCTTCACTATAAGAGCTTATGGAAAGTTCAAAATCTTGCGTCCGGTAATACTCATCACCGATGGATGCAGTCTCCAGCGCTGCGTCATAGTCCTCTTTCCCCCAGGACGCCACTTCCAGGGCATCCAGCTGACCCTGCTTTTCCAGCAGTTCGGCCAGGACATCCTGAGCTTGCTTGCGCCTGATGGACCGTTGTGCCTCCTCGAACGGGGAAACCGCGGCCGCCTGCTGGGACGGCGCGGAAGCTGCAGGCTGCGTCGCTTCTTCGATTCTCCGTTCCAGCGGAAGCTCATATTCGGACACCACGTTTGGCAGGACGAATACGACCGCCAGAGCCACGATCACCAAAAAACCGAGGCCGAACCACATTGCTGCGCTGGGCTTCTGACGCTTCTGGGGCGCCACCTGTCTGGCGTAAACGCCGGAGTCATCGGCTTCCAGAGCCACTGGCTCTGTATTTTCAGTTGCGTCTGAGGACATGTCTTTTCTACAAGGGACTCAGAAGAATGCGGAAATTTGCGATCAAAGCTCGCCCATCTCGGCTGCGTAGAGGTCTGCTAGTATGTCGCGCCATTGTCCGTACTGCTCCTCTACCGAACCACTCAGCGTGATCGTGCGATCATCGAGATTGATGACTTGGGGAGCCACTGCGTTCTCCAGGGACTCTCCCAGTTCCTCAAGAGCCTGCATATGGATACGGGCCTCGGCCTGCTTGTCGAATCCACTCTTCACCAGGAACGCGCCCGCACCGACTGCGGTGGCACCACCGGCCTGTGTTGCCCAATTCCCCCCGTTGCTGGCTGCAGCGATGCCCCCAACAACAGCCGCTGCCCCCGCAATGAAGCGACGTCTTGCCGAGGCCTCAAGTTCCCTCAGCGCGATGGTTTCCTGATAGCTCTGCTCTCTCCAGGAGTCATAGGGCAGGCGCATCTGTCTGACGTAGGTCGCGAAGTAGTCCTGAACCGTATCGATGAACATGAAATCGCGCTCGCGGATGTTGCGAATCCGACCCAACAGAGGGTCGTTATCAGCGGGCAGAGCAGTGAGTTGGTACTCTCCATTCCTGTCTCTGGCGAGATAATCCCCAAAAGCGTCATCAGAGAAACGCTGCGAGAAGAGAAGCTCAGAGACCGTCCTGATTTCCTGAACCTCCGAAGCCTCAATGTTTCGTTGCCGGTAAGCCAACAGATCGTTTGCAATCTTGTTATAGATCACCTGAAACGGATCGTTTTTCTGGCGATTCTGAGTGTCATAGCTAAACTGGCTGATGACTTCTTCATATTCCTCAGTGTACCAGTGGCGCCCGCGAGAGTCGTTGACTTCCACTCTGATAATCATCGACTCGCCATTGGACCTCAGGATCGTTCCGTTGACCTTAACATCCATCGGGCTTTCGCCGTTCGGCATGACCCGGACTATGCCCCAGTTCGCNGACCGCTGGAGGGTCTCTGCCANNAGGTACGGCGCATANCGNGATTCNGCAACACGGATTTCGGGNTTTGCNGTGTCTTCATCATCCCCCAAGTATTCATCGATGCCAGGGTCGAACAGCGAAACACCCACGTCCAGCAAAAAGTCCTCGGGCACATCCTGACTGTCCTGAACTACCGGCGTGTAGCTGGTTGTCTTAACAGTGTGGGTCGCACAGGCACTTACCAGAAAAGCCAGAGCCAACGTGAATACTGCTTGCTTGTATTGCAAAATCATTGATCGTCACCAATACCTGTGTAATTTCGATATTCTTCCCAGAGAGCTTCCCGCAATTCGGGGTCAGGCTCGGTCATGGCCGCTTCACGCAGCTGTCGCGCCACTACATCATCATCACGGCCACTGGGAATGTCTTCCGGTGGCGAAAACGCCTCCTGTGGCTCTCCGCTTGAGGTCGATGAACTGCCCACAGCCGCTACTGCACCGGCTGTCGCTGCAGAGGCCTCTTCCAAAGTCTGGGGTTGTCGCTGGCCACCAGCGGCGCCGCCGCTGCCACCGCCACCGGCACCTCCTATGGCCACTGACCCTGCGGCATTGCTCTCGTTCTGGGCGCGCTCGCGCTCTCCGAGAATGAACCCGTCGAATGTCTCGTATCCCCGACGCA
Organism: Gammaproteobacteria bacterium; assembly: GCA_002691885.1. Taxonomy (GTDB): domain Bacteria; phylum Pseudomonadota; class Gammaproteobacteria; order Pseudomonadales; family Pseudohongiellaceae; genus UBA9145. The sequence continues at coordinate 7,183 of NZJB01000007.1, read as the reverse complement.
GACGCTCGTCCAGCAGCGCGGCGCGCTCAGCGGCAGTCATACTGCCCGTACCACTTTGACCGAATGCCCCTCCCGACGCACCAGAAGGCAGAGAATCCAGACCATAATCCCCACTTGGTCGGCTTAAAGTGCCATTTGATGGGCCTTGAACACCACTCTTTCTGCCATTTGTTGCGCTATCCGAAATATCTCTCGCTGCATTGCTACCGCCGGCTTCTCCGGCTGGCAACCGCGCAGGCGTACCGGCGGCTTGGCCAGGTCCCTGGCGACCATTTTCCCGTGATTGGTCTCCAGAGCTTGAGGACGAGACCGCTCCATTACCACTGTTTGAAACCGCATCAATATCGCCATTTTCGACACTTGGACCTCCATTTCTGCCATTTTTGGAGTCTTGATTTCTAAATTCCGCCTCCGGGAAGGATTCAATCGGGATGTTTTCCCCACTTTGTCTTTTTCTTGCAGAAGCGCCGGTGCTTTGGCTGGCCGCTGCAGGCGCGCTGGACTGACTGCCACTGCGGCTTGACCGTTGAGATTGCTGTCCTGCACTGGCAGGCGACGGTATTGAGGGTCGCGAGCTACTCTGTGCCGTTGAGGGACTGGACGGAGTAGGCATACTTCGGGTGCTGCTCGATGAAGAGGTCGGCATCGGCATGCTGGCGCTGGATTGGCGGCTCTGGCTCATGGAGCTTTGGCAGGCCACCAGCGACGTCCCAAGCAGAGCTACAAAAGCCAGTCTGAACAATTTCATAGGTCCCCTCATCGTGCGTTATCAAAACCTCAGAGCCGCACCATCATTAATACCATTTTTTTCGAACTAGAGCAGAAAAACCGTCGGCAGACACATTGGCTTGACTCAAGCCAGTCTTCAGCACTAGTGGCCCTTGTGCGTCAGGGTGGCCCTCAGCGCCTGAATCCTGACTCAGCCCCATGAGGAAACAGCCTTGAGCCTAACGCTAACGACCTGTAATCAGTACCAATACCGGATTCTGAAGCGATTATCTTCAGTGGCCACAGGAACACCATCCTGCAGGACCGGCCGAAATACAAAACTTCTGAGCGCTCGACCGACGCTGCCGAGTTGGATAATGTTTTGCGCATTCTCATCGGACAACACACTAACCCTTCTCACAGAGCCGTTACGCGTCACAGTGAACGAGAGATCAACGTAACCCTCTGTCAATGATTCGGGCCCCTTACCCAGTGCCCGTCGGTCCACCATACGTGGCTCGGTAATGATCAGCGGAATAGCGACCACTGAGCCAAACAGGCTTTGCTGAAGGGCCTCTGCGTTTTCCTCGTCTGCGAGCAGTTGCCATGCAGACAGATAAAGTTCGTCAGCGGCTCTGCGCTGCGCGTAAAGCAGGTACCAATCAGCCAGTTCCGCGATCGACTCCGCTAGCGCATATACGTCTTCCTGCTCCTGACGGACGCTGATGATGGAACGGAGCGCTTGCTCACCGGCGATGAATCCAGCGGGCTGCGAGGGCAACCGCTCGTTAATCATCGCCGCCAGAACGGCCTGATCGCCACGAAATTCCGATTTCCCGAGTTCGCTGATCAGCTGCGGATTCCGCGCCACCTGATACGCAGAATGCACGACGTTGCGCAGATAGGGAATATACCTGGCGTCACTGCGGCCATAGTGGAACTCAACCAACCTTGCAGCCGCATTAAATAACAATTGTGCGGCGCTCAATCTCAGTCCCAGCGTGTCACCCAGACCAATTCCGAATGCCTGCATGTTCCATTCCCCTAGCTGCTGCAGCGCGGGAATGATCCTGGGGTCATTGGGCCCATAGATACGCTGTCGAATGTAGAACAGGTAACTCTGGTACAGATCGACTTCCGCCCACTGCGCCAGCGCCGCATGACTGTTAATAATATTTTGCACAATGGGAATTTGATCGACGGTATTCAAACCCGCATTCACCCGGCTCACGTGCATAGCACGGTCGAAAGACCTCAGCGCGGCAAGATGGTCACCCTGAATCTGCTGTAAGTTCCCGATCGCCGCCAGTTGTTCGACCAGAGAAGGGCTCCAGGCGCCGCCGGCGGTCTCGGTCCGCTCAATCAGGTCACGATATTCCAGCAGCGTTTGTTCCTGCTGTTCTGACGGGGCATTTATGCTCGCGGCAGTGCTTCGGTCAAACGCGGGAAAAACAGGATCCTGATCGTGAATAATCAGCTGAGGCAGATCGATGAAAACGGCCCGAGGCAAAATGCGCCCGGAAATCGGCTCAGCTTGCTGGAGCACCTGATCAGCCTGATCAGTGCCGGAGGCTTCCTGCCCACCAGCTATCTCAACCAGTGCGAGCCAGATACTCAAGACCCAGACAATCAAGTTGGCATTTTTCGAATTGAACATTCTCTGGGATATTCCGGCCAAATTGGCTGTACATCGATGCTTGTTGGTTCGGATTGACTACCGGGGCTGCAGGTTTGTCGAGACTGGCCCGTCGAGCTGCTTTTATAAAGCACCAAATAAGCGCTGTAAACAATCCCGCTGCGATTCTCCTGAAACCGGCAAGCCGGCTGCTTATTGGTAGCTCTGCGTACGCGACAGTCGCAGATTACCCAGGGCGTCGATCTCGGCCAACCAGTGCTCGGCGACGTAAACCGTAGCTGAGTATTCAGTTATCACGCAGGGGCCGGAAAGTTGCTGCCCCAAAACCAGTGCCTCCCGGGGTAACGCGGAAATGTTATCCGCTTCAGATGCCAGATTCTGCTCGATCAGCTCAGCCGGCTGTTTGTCCACTGTCGTTTCGGAAGGCAGCTGAATCGGCTCAGAGGATTCCTTTACATCAACACAGATATTCACCAGCTCAACACTGCTGCCAAGCGAATAACCGTAACGACGCTCATGAAGCGCCCTGAATGCTGCAAGCGACTCAGTAGGCCCCTGCCAGGGAACATTGAGCGTGTAGGACTGACCTTTATAGCAGAGATCAATGCTGCGCGTGCAGACCAAATCACCAACGGATTCACCTTCGGCAGTCAATTCCTCGGTCGCCCGGTTCTCCAGGTCTTCCATCGCTGCTTGGACCGCGCTGATTGCGATTCCATCCATCGCAACGCCAAGCGTTCGAGTGAGCTGGCGGCCACGAGACGCCATCAACATTCCAAGGGCGGAGAGCACACCGCCCCGGGCAGGCACCAGAGCCTGATGCATGCGCATCGCCTCTGCCAAAGCACAAACGTGAAGACCTCCAGCGCCACCAAAACTAGCCAGCACAAAATCAGCCGGATCATGACCCCGATTAACCGAGATCTCCCTGATTGCTTTAGCCATGTGCTCATTGGCAATGCTAATAATGCCGGCAGCCGTTTCTTCAATGGACAGCGCAATTTCCTGCGCCAGAGCCCCAACCGCATTTCTGGCCTGTGCCANNCTGAGCGCAAGACTTCCCGCGAGTCTTGCGCCTGGAACAAGCCTGCCCANCACCAGATTCGCATCCGTGACGGTGGCGTGACNCCCACCTAAACCATAACAGGCNGGGCCGGGATCTGCGCCGGCCGATCGTGGNCCCACCTGCAGCATGCCGCCCTGATCAACANAGGCGATCGAACCACCGCCCGCGCCGATTGTGTGCATATCAACCATGGGAACCGCCACGGGATAAGCACCGATGTAACCTTCTGATGTCGTTGCAATCTCGCCATCGAGTAAGGCAACATCCGTAGATGTCCCCCCCATATCGAAACTGATGATCTTGCTGACATCGGCTTGCTCTCCTAGATTCTTTATTGCAATCAGCCCGCCAGCCGGACCGGAAAGCAGCAATCTNACCGCTGACTCTGCCGCCGTTTCCGCATCTAGGGTTTCGCCATTGGACTGCATGATCCTCAGAGAACAACGATTCATCGACGCCCTAAGCCGGGACAGATAACCGGAGACAACCGGCCCAAGCGAGGCGTTAAGCCAGGTCGCTATGCCCCGTTCATACTCCTTATAAACTGGCAAAACTGCAGAGGAGCGGCTCACAAAAACGGGAAGTCCCGCGTCAGTAATGGCTTTTTCAATGGCCACTTCTGAAGAATCGTCCATAAAAGAAAACAGCAGGTTAATCGCCACAGCCTCAGGCGCGAGATCTTTAATCCTGACCACCAGATCCTGAAGCTCTTCTGGAGTTAAGGTCTCGAGTATTTTGCCCTCGGCCGACATCCGCCCTCCAGTTTCCAGGCAGTAAGCAGAAGGTACTGGGATACTCTGCGTAGGAAACTCCAGCGCATAAAGTGCTGGGCGCGTTTGTCGGCCAAGCCTCAGAGTATCGCCAAAACCATAGTTGGTGACATAGGCAGTCGGTGCGGTTTCGCCTTCCAGAGCAGCATTGGTGGCAACTGTGCTGCCATGTATAATGTGCAACGTGCCCCTTTCTGCTTCTCCTGAAAGGCCTAGAGCCTCGATGCCATCCAGAATTGCCTGTTCAGGGGCGGCAGGAGTAGACAAGGTCTTATGGACCTTGACCTCTACTGTTTCACCGACACGCAGACAAACAAAGTCGGTAAATGTTCCGCCGGCGTCAATACCGAGAAAAATCTTGTCACTTAGCAATTGATTTCTAATTCCGCTACTTTCCTTACCCGATTATACTTGTTGTAATTCAGCCCAACTAATCAAAGCCAAATCGAGACCCAGTGTGCCAGAACTTCCCGAAGTTGAAACGACGCGACGCGGCATCATTGAGCACATAAAAGACAAGAAGATCGAACATGTGATCGTCCGTCAAAGAGCGCTGCGATGGCCTGTCCCGGAGGACCTTCACGCCACATTAAGCGGTCAATCGCTCTACGATGTCCAGCGACGCGCCAAGTATCTGTTATTGCGCACCCGTCCGGGCACCCTGCTTATTCATCTGGGCATGTCAGGGAGCCTGCGAGTTCTTAACCATGAAGTCCCGCCCGCCAAACATGACCATATTGATCTGATATTTAACGGTAACACGTGTTTGCGCTATACAGACCCCAGGCGCTTTGGTTCCTTCCTGTGGCAGGAAGGAGATCCAAATAGTCACCAGCTGCTGAGCAGACTGGGTCCGGAACCGCTGACTGAATCATTTGATGGAGATTACCTATTTCAGGCAAGCAGAAACCGTAATGCTCCGATCAAAAGTTTCATCATGAACAACTGCGTTGTGGTTGGGGTGGGAAACATTTACGCAAATGAGGCACTGTTCCTCAGCGGTATACACCCGAAGCGGGCGGCCGGCCGGATTGGTCGCTGCCGCTACGACCGACTCTCCGTCAACATCAAACAAATTTTAAGCAGAGCGATAGAAGTTGGCGGGACTACCCTCCGAGACTTTACCAATAGCAGTGGGAACCCGGGATATTTCAAACAGTCCCTGCAGGTGTATGGACGCGGTAATGAAGCCTGTAAGACTTGTCATGCGTCACTGAAAGAAATTCGTCTCGGCCAGCGCAGCACCGTCTATTGCCCGCAATGCCAAACCTAACCGGCTGAAATTTCCCGGGCAACGGCAGGATGGACAAATTTAGAGATGTCCCCGCCATACGAGGCAATTTCTCTGACCAGCGTAGATGAGATGTAAGACAGATGCTCTGCTGGCGCAAGAAACACCGTTTCGATTTCAGGTTCCAAGACTCTGTTCATGCCAACCAACTGGAATTCGTACTCAAAGTCTGCAACCGTGCGCAAGCCCCGCAGGATAATGTTTGCGCCACAAGATTTGACGAACTCCGTCAGCAAAGAGTCAAAAGCCTGTACGCTCACATTGTCAAGATGACCGAGTACCTCCTGCGCCAGGGAAACCCGACGGTCCATAGTCATCGTGTTGTTTTTCTGAGCGTTGGTCCCAACTGCAACTATTATCTGGTCGAATAACCTCGAAGCCCGCTCCACCAGATCAGTGTGGCCGTTAGTGATCGGGTTAAACGTGCCGGGATATACAGCGATCTTCATCGGCCTGCCTCTATTGGGGAAGCGCTAGTGTAGCGAAATGTGGTAGGCCACTCAATCAGTCGCGAAGGAAGCGCAAGATCCGGCGCTCCAGCCAATCAGAGTGTCTGCCGCACACAAAGCCAACGTGCCCCCCTTTGGCGCTCAATTCCAAGCATGTTGAGGCAGAAAGCTGGCTCGGATCAGGCAGCGCTGCCAGTGGAATAAGTGGATCGTCGCCGGCCTGAATCAACAGGGTCGGAACAGCTATCCCCGGTAAAAAATGGATGCTGCTGCAGCGTTCGTAATAGTCACTCGCGTTGCGAAAGCCATGTAAAGGAGCCGTAATCGCGTCGTCGAAGTCCAGAATACTGCTGATATGAGAGACATCACCCAGTTCAGACAAAAGATCGAAATCGGTAGNGCCAGCCTGCTNGAACGCCTGGCGCTTAGCGAGGAAATCACGCAGCAATCGCCTTGTAAAGTAACCGCCATACAGCCGGCCTGCACCAGACAGCATGGCTTGAGAACACAGGCCTAATGTNAAGGGCGTTGACACGGCCACTGCGCGATTTATCTTGGCGTAGTTACGTCCTTCTCCGAGCCACTTCAACAGCACATTGGCACCAAGTGAATAGCCCACCAGTGAGATGGCATCCGGGTTGAACGTCTCGATAACCGCATTCAACACTTCCTGGAGGTCGTCAGAAACGCCAGAGTGGTAGGCTTTNCCTCGGCGATTAAGATCTCCGCTGCAACCGCGAAAGTTCATCGCTATACTGCTGTATCCTTCTTTCGACAAATGCCGCTGCAGGGACAGTATGTAAGATGAAGAGGAACTTCCACACAGGCCATGCAGAAGAACCATCAGAGCGCGTTGACCTGCGACATCTACCTGAGAGGCCGACAGCAAGTCAACATCTATGAAATCTCCATCTTCAAGCTCGACCCTGTTACGAACATGCTCGACCATATCTGCGCCCGCAAATTTACGCCAGAGTGTTTGGCTGTGGCCTTCCGGCAGCCACCATGCTGGCACGAATGTCTCTTCTGTGGTGTCAGGTCGCATTTTTAATGTTTTAACCCGGGCATTCCCGGCATTGATAATATGGACTATGGTGCTCCGGAAACAAGATAGAGTCCAAAGTGAACTCTGCCCGCGGAATTGTTTTTAATCTCCGACCAACTAGATGGCAGTTTTGTGCCATCGATTTCCTGATCGTGTTCCAGGTAGACTTTTGCATCTTCAGCCAGTAACTGGCTATCCGATAGGCTGGCGCAGCAGTC
>NZJB01000006.1 GCA_002691885.1 Gammaproteobacteria bacterium | reverse complement strand
AAAGGGCTCGATGCTCTACTGTCGTCTGGAAGTTCACAGATGATGGCGAGCCTTCTTGGGGGACGTCCTCGTGAAACAGCGCCCTCGCCGGCCCATGACGACGGTTCGACATCGGACCGCGATGGATCTATGAAGAACATACCCGTGGACCTAATACAGCGCGGGAAGTACCAGCCACGGACCGACATGCATGAGGAGGCTCTTGAAGAATTGTCTGCGTCGATTAAGACCCAGGGCGTCATGCAGCCTATCGTTGTCAGGCCTATTTCCTCGGACAAATACGAAATCATTGCCGGTGAACGGCGCTGGCGAGCCACCCAGATGGCGGGTCTAGACACCATACCCGCAATCGTTAAACCGGTAGGTGATGAGGCCGCCATAGCCATGGCGCTAATCGAGAATATTCAGCGCGAAAACCTCAATCCGATTGAAGAGGCCATGGCCCTCAAACGCCTGCAGGATGAGTTTGAGCTCACCCAGCAGGAGGTCGCTGACGCAGTAGGCAAATCGCGGGTAACGGTGACCAATCTGATGCGTCTGATTGGACTGCACATCGACGTCAGGAAGATGTTGGAACACGGGGACATGGAAATGGGTCATGCCAGAGCGCTGCTTGCGCTGCCATATGAACGACAACCCAGTGCTGCTCGGGTGGTTTCAGGTAAAGGCCTTTCAGTTCGCCAAACGGAAGCTCTAGTCAGGCGCTTTATTGCCAATAAAGGCACCAATCGAAGAAAGCAACATCCCGACCCTGATATCAAAAGCCTTGAGGAGACACTAGCTGAAAAATTGGGCACAAAAGTAATGATTCAGCAGAGCGCCAGAGGAAAGGGCACTCTCGCAATCAAATATAGCAGCCTAGATGAGCTTGACGGGATCCTTGCTCACATAAAATAATTATAACGAAAGCTTTCAGCGGGTATGTCAGGAACTCCGAGGTGCCACCAATTTTTTCCCACGACAATGCTATTGCTAACCGCGGTATCTACTCTTAGAAGGCGCTTAAATCTCTTGTGTTTCATGGCTAAAAATGACGCTGAGACGTGGTTGCGATAGCCCATCAAAGCCCATATAATGCGCGTGCTTTGAGCTGGGTGTTTTCAAAAAGCACTGAGTTTTTCGGCGTTTCAGTGTGCGAAGACCGCTGTTCTGACCGAGACCACGATATCCAACTAGCAAATCTGAAAGCGAGCTGACGTCCGTAATCTCAATCGTGACTACAATAAGAGCTCCTTCTATCTCCAGCATTATCGGCAGCCAAGTAGGCGCAGTGTTCTTGCTGGCATTGATTAGTCTCGGTTTTTTGGGCATGCAAACGTCCCTATCTCTCGGAATTGGTGGTTTGCTCTGCCTTGTTGCTAATACTGTGTTTACGTTGAAAGCCTTCAAGTATCGTGGTGCTTCAGCGGCTGAGCAAATAGTAAAAGAATTCGTCTCAGGTGAGGCGTACAAAATTCTCCTGAGTGGTGCTGGCTTCGCGCTAACATTTATATATGCACCGGCAGCGCAACCTTCGCTGGTGCTGCTAGGTTACATAGCTGTATACCTGGTGGGTATATTAAGCACGATGCGTGCCGTGAGAACCTACAACCAAGCTGGAAATTGAAACAATCAAATCATTTTTAGAGCGATAGGAAGCAAGGACTAATTATGGCTTCAGCTGAGCACACGGAACTCCCCCAAACCGCAACAGAGTACGTTTCTCATCATCTGACCAACCTCACGTTTGGCAAGATAGATGGTCACTGGGCATTTGCGCACTCCCCAGAGGAAGCCGCAGGGATGGGCTTTTGGGCAATTAACGTTGACTCCATGTTGATGTCTATACTTTTAGGTGTGTTGTTTGTTGGGTTGTTTAGATTTGTTATTGCTCGAATGTCTGCTGAACCCCCTAGGGGCAAGAGCCTGCAAAACGTGATCGAAATGATTGTTGAGATGATCCAAGACAGCATAAAAAGTAGTTTTCACGCACGTAACGAGATGATTGGTCCTTTGGCCATGACGATATTCGTCTGGATCCTCATGATGAACGCGATGGACTTGGTACCAGTGGATTGGATTCCTCTGCTGGCGCAAACGGTTATGGGCGATTCACATGCCTATTTCCGCGCCGTCCCCACTACAGATCTCAATATCACGCTCGGTTTCGCGGTGAGTGTGTTTTTCCTGATANTCTTTTATAGCGTAAAGGTAAAAGGGCTGGGTGGCTTTCTGGGAGAGTTTGCATTTCAGCCCTTTGGTAAGTACGCCATTCCGCTCAACCTGTTGCTTGAATTGCCAGGATTTCTTGCCAAACCAGTCTCTCTAGCGCTGCGACTCTACGGAAACTTTTTTGCGGGCGAAACCATTTTTCTGGTGATTGCTCTGCTCGGATACTGGCAACTGCCCCTGCACTTTTTCTGGGCGTTTTTCCACATTTTGGTTGTGACCCTGCAAGCCTATTTATTCATGATGCTGACNATTGTCTATCTCGATCAGGCCCATGCGGATCACTAATTTGTAAAATACGTAAACGACTATTTTGTAAAACACGGAGACTCAAATGGAAACAGTACAGGCTTTTACTCTGCTAGCGGCCGCCATCATATTCGGAATCTGCGGAGCCGGCACAGCCATAGCTTTCGGAAACCTGGGTGGTAAGCTCATCGAAAGCTCAGCTAGACAGCCGGAACTCGCGCCGAAGTTGCAAACCCAATTCTTCCTGGTTGCCGCGTTTGTGGATGTGATTTCCATAATTGGTGTGGGTATCGCGTTCCTGTTTATCTTCGCCAATCCTTTCATTTAAGGGAAACGACTGATCAATCCTATCATGGCAGGACGGTTGCTCACCAAGACTGAAGGAGACGATTCATGAATCTCAACGCTACCATAATTGGACAAAGCATCGCTTTTGCTTTCTTCGTTTGGTTNTGCATGAAATATGTTTGGCCTCCGGTTGTGGCCATCTTGGAAGAGCGCGCTAACAAAATCGCTGAGGGTTTGCACGCTGCAGACCGCGCAGAACAAGATCTCGTTCTGGCTCAAGAAAGATCCACCGAACATATAAAAAAGGCTAAACAAGAAGCGGTCGCTATTATTGATTCTGCGAATAAGCGAGCGGCTCAGATTGTCGACGAAGCCAGGGAGCAGGCCAGAGAGGAGGGCCAGCGGATTATTGCTGGCGCAAATGCAGANATTGAGCAGGAGATTAACCGCGCCAAGCAACATCTGCGAGAACAAGTTGCCGCACTGGCTGTGGCGGGGGCGGAAAAAATCCTGGAAAAATCCGTNGACCAGGCCGCCAACGAGGAAATGCTGAGCAAGCTCGCTAGCGAATTGTAATTTAGATAGCAGTAAACGGAACAGACAACACTCATGGCCGAACNAACCACAGTGGCGCGACCTTATGCTAAGGCAGCGTTTCAGGCAGCACTGAACGATAATGCNCTGGATGATTGGTCGCGCATGCTAGCGCTNGCGGCAGCGATCTCAAGGCACGAACGCGTACGATTGNTGCTACNAGCACCAACGCTGACTTCAGAGCAGGTCGCCGAATCGTTTATCGANATCTGTAATGATGAGCTTAACGACAAAGGCAAGNGACTCGTCCGCTTACTGTCGGAAAACAAGCGCATTNTATTGTTAGCTGAAATAGCTAGGATTTATGAGAACCTGAGAGCCCAGCAGGAAAAATCACTTGATGTAGAAGTAATTACGGCCTACGAGATCAGCAGTACAGTGTCGGATCAACTGGCCGCTGCTCTAAAATCTCGTCTGCAGCGGGAAGTGAAGTTGGTGACCCGCACCGACGAGAGCCTAATTGGAGGCGCGGTGGTGCGAGCCGGCGATACAGTAATCGACGATTCTGTTCGCGGCAAACTAGCCAAGTTGAATGAATCAATTAATTCCTGAAAGGTTCAGGAACAAAGGAAGCAAGCATGCAACAACTTAATCCATCCGAAATCAGTGAAATTATCAAGCAGCGCATAGAGTCGCTGGACGTCACTGCTCAGGCTAAAAATGAGGGCACNATTGTAAGCGTGTCTGACGGTATTATCCGAATCAATGGCCTTGCTGATGTGATGTATGGTGAGATGATCGAATTTGAGGGCGGCATCTACGGCATGGCTTTGAACCTTGAGCGAGACTCTGTGGGCGCTGTCGTCCTAGGTGATTACCTTAGCCTCAAAGAAGGTCANTCCTGTAAATGCACNGGCCGCATTCTTGAGGTGCCGGTAGGACCCGAACTCGAAGGTCGAGTAGTTGACGCTCTTGGTAAGCCCATTGATGGTAAAGGCCCAGTAGAGACTAAGTTGACAGATGCGGTTGAAAAAGTGGCNCCTGGCGTCATCGCGAGACAATCAGTATCTCAACCGGTGCAGACNGGGCTTAAGTCAATTGACTCCATGACACCAGTGGGTCGTGGCCAGCGCGAGCTGATTATCGGTGACAGAGAGGTCGGCAAGACCGCGGTTGCTATCGACACCATTATTAACCAGAAAGGCAAGGGCGTTAAGTGTATCTATGTCGCAGTTGGCCAGAAGGCATCGTCGATTGCGAACGTAGTGCAGAAGCTCGAAGAACACGGTGCAATGGTATATACCATCGTTGTCGCGGCTTCGGCTTCGGATCCCGCGTCCATGCAGTTTATCGCGCCGTACTCTGGCAGCACGATGGGGGAATACTACAGAGACCGTGGTGAAGATGCCCTGATTGTTTTCGATGATCTGACCAAACAGGCGATTGCCTATCGACAGATTGCGTTGCTTCTTCGGCGACCGCCCGGCCGAGAGGCTTATCCCGGCGACGTGTTTTACCTGCACTCCCGCTTGCTTGAGCGCGCCTCCCGGGTCAGCGCATCCTATGTTGAGAAATTTACAAACGGTGCAGTGAAGGGCAAGACCGGATCACTAACCGCTTTGCCAATCATTGAGACACAGGCTGGCGACGTTTCGGCGTTTGTTCCCACCAACGTGATTTCAATCACAGACGGACAAATCTTCCTGGAAACAGATTTGTTTAACTCCGGTATTCGTCCGGCAATGAACCCCGGAATCTCGGTGTCACGAGTCGGTGGTGCGGCACAAACCAAAATCATTAAAAAGCTCGGTGGCGGTATCCGTATTGCCCTGGCTCAATACCGTGAGCTTGCAGCTTTTGCGGCGTTTGCTTCTGATCTGGACGACGCGACTCGCTCGCAGCTTGAACACGGACAGCGCGTTACCGAGCTGATGAAGCAGAAGCAGTACTCCCCGCTCTCCATTGCGGAGATGGCGGTATCAATCTATGCAGCCAATGAGGGGCACCTCAAAGATATCGAGCTGAATAAGGTCCTGGATTTCGAAGCCGCCCTGTTAAGCTATATGAATAGCGAGCATGCTGACCTGCTGGCCAGCATCAATGAATCTGGCGACTGGAATGACGAAATCGAGGCGCAATTTAAGGACGGGATCGATAACTTCAAAGAAACTCAGACCTGGTAACTGGATTGACTCCGCGACGAACACAAGCAATCAATCACACAAGCGATAAGGTAGCCAAGACACATGGCCGGCGGCAAAGAAATACGAAACAAGATCTCGAGTATCACGAATACTCAAAAGATCACTAAGGCGATGGAAATGGTCTCTGCGAGCAAAATGCGCAAGGCCCAGGATGCCATGCAGTTGGGTAAACCCTATGCGCATCGTATTCGCGCGGTCATAAGCCATATCGCGAGCGCCAAGCCGGAGTACAAGCATGCTTATTTCGATATGCGTGAGGTGAAGCGTGTCGGTTATATCGTGGTATCAACGGACAGAGGTCTGTGCGGGGGCCTGAATATCAACGCATTCAAGGCAACCGTGGAGTCGATGAAGGAATATGCTGATGCCGGAGTAGGTATTGATATCGCTACCATCGGAGGCAGAGCCGCGACTTTTTTCAACAACTACGGCGGTAACGTAGTTGCTTCGGTCAGGGACATGGGTGAATCACCCGAGCTGGCGGATGTGATCGGTTCGGTCCGTGTACTGCTGGACAAGTTTGACAGCGAAGAAATTGATCGCCTGATGCTGGTGAGCAACGACTTTGTGAACACCATGACGCATCAGCCGGCCGTTCAGCAGCTGTTACCTCTAATGCCGTCCGATGATGAGGACTTGCAGCATCACTGGGACTATCTTTACGAGCCTGATGCCAAAGAGCTGCTGGACGGACTGTTGATGCGATATATCGAGTCACAGGTCTTCCAGGCTGTGGTGGAGAACAATTCTTGCGAGCAGGCTGCGCGTATGNTGGCCATGAAAAATGCATCCGACAATGCCGGCGATCTTATTGAGGAGCTTGGGCTGGTTTACAACAAAGCCCGCCAGGCGGCGATCACGCAGGAGTTGTCGGAAATCGCGGGCGGCGCAGCGGCTGTTTAGGAATGACACGCGTTCTATGGCAGTGCCATTAAACACAAAGACGAATTTAACTATTAGATTGAACTGGCTGTTGCAACGGCCAAACTGAAAGAGGAACCGAACATGAGTAGCGGTCGCATCGTACAAATCATTGGCGCGGTTATCGACGTGGAATTCGCGCGCGATNACGTACCCCAGGTATACGACGCCCTGACTGTCGACGACAGAGACATCACACTTGAAGTGCAACANCAGTTAGGTGACGGGGTTGTGCGCACTATCGCTCTGGGCAGCACTGAGGGNTTGAGCCGGGGACTCAGCGTGCAGGACACAGGAGCCCCCGTATCGGTGCCGGTAGGCACGAAGACGCTGGGACGGATCATGGACGTGCTTGGNCGGCCTATTGACGAGCGGGGAGACATCGGTGAACAGGANCGNATGCCGATNCACCGCAAAGCGCCTACTTATGAAGAGCTTTCCAGCACNAATGAGNTGCTCGAAACAGGTATCAAGGTTATTGATCTGGTCTGCCCCTTCGCCAAGGGCGGAAAAGTCGGTCTGTTCGGTGGCGCGGGCGTCGGCAAGACCGTCAACATGATGGAGTTAATCAACAATATCGCGACCGAACACTCGGGACTGTCAGTCTTTGCGGGTGTTGGTGAACGAACACGTGAAGGCAACGACTTCTATCACGAAATGCAGGAGTCTGGCGTAATCGACCTGGAAGGCGAATCCAAGGTGTCCATGGTGTACGGCCAGATGAATGAGCCACCGGGCAATCGCCTGCGCGTTGCGCTGTCCGGTCTGACCATGGCTGAGAAATTCCGCGATGAAGGCCGGGATGTACTGTTGTTCATCGATAACATTTATCGATATACGCTGGCAGGTACCGAGGTGTCTGCACTGCTCGGGCGTATGCCGTCCGCGGTGGGCTACCAGCCGACTCTGGCTGAAGAAATGGGCGCGCTGCAAGAGCGAATCACGTCTACCAAGTCGGGCTCAATTACCTCCATTCAGGCGGTTTACGTGCCAGCGGACGATTTGACTGACCCGTCACCGGCGACGACATTTGCCCACCTTGATGCCAAGGTAGTGTTGTCCAGAGAAATTGCATCCTTGGGCATTTATCCTGCGGTGGACCCACTGGATTCCAGTTCCCGGCAGCTTGATCCGCTGGTCATCGGGCAGGAGCACTACGATGTAGCCAACGGCGTGCAAACGGTGCTCCAGCGCTATAAGGAATTAAAGGACATCATTGCAATTCTGGGTATGGATGAATTGTCCGATGAAGACAAGCAGACCGTTGCTCGGGCCCGTCGTATCTCCCAGTTTCTTTCCCAGCCATTCACAGTGGCGGAAATTTTTACCAACGCGCCAGGGAAGTATGTTTCGCTCAAAGACACAATCACTGGATTCAAAGGCATTCTGGACGGCGACTATGACCATTTGCCTGAGCAGGCATTTAGTATGGTGGGGTCGATAGAAGAAGCGGTCGAAAAAGCTAAAACGCTCTAGGTTCAAACGGTCGTGAAAAACAGCTGCATAAATTAAAAGCAGCTTGCAGTAGAAAGAAAATTCTTGGGTTAGCATTCATTGCTAACGACTAAGGGGGGGTTGAAAGGCATGGCGACGACAATGCATTGCGACATAGTAAGCGCAGAAAATAGCATATTTTCTGGCAGCGTTGAGATGGTAGTCGCGACTGGCACTCTCGGTGATCTTGGTATTGTGCCGGGGCACGCACCACTTATTACCGGACTCATCCCTGGTCCAGTTCGCCTGGTTAAAGCTGGCGGAGACGAAGAAGTGTTCTATGTTTCTGGCGGTTATCTAGAAGTCCAAAGTGGTGTAGTGACGTTGTTAACCGATACCGCACAGCGTGCCGATGATGTTGACGAAGTGGCCGCGGTCGAAGCGATGGAAGAGGCCGAAAGGGCTATGCGGGACTCCAATGCCGAGCTTGACTACGGCGCGGCTGCTGCCCAATTAGCGGAAGCGGCAGCTCAGCTGCGTGCACTGAGGCAGCTGAAAAACAGAGCGCAATAGTGTCCTGACATCAATAGACATAAAAGAAAAGGTAGCTCTAGCTACCTTTTTTTTTGGTAGTCTACCGTGATTACTGATTTTCAAACTAAAGGGAACTCGCAGGTTTAGCTGTATGGAAGTCGTCATTCTTGCCGCCGGCAAGGGCACCCGCATGCATTCCGCATTCCCAAAGGTGTTGC
The DNA here is from genome assembly GCA_002691885.1 of Gammaproteobacteria bacterium. Classification (GTDB taxonomy): domain Bacteria; phylum Pseudomonadota; class Gammaproteobacteria; order Pseudomonadales; family Pseudohongiellaceae; genus UBA9145. The sequence continues at coordinate 41,915 of NZJB01000006.1, read as the reverse complement.
ACCGAATCGGGGGAAGACCCATGCTCCTGCGTGTGCTGGACACGGCAGTGAGCCTGTCTCCTGANGCGATTCACGTTGTGGTNGGTGTCGGTGCTGAGCAGGCTATCGCAATAGCAGGAGAAGCTTATCCTGANGCAGGCATTAACTGGGTAACGCAAAAAGAACAGCTGGGTACAGGGCATGCTGTACGTGTGGCGCTGCCCGGATTGAAGCAAAGCGACGCTGGCAACAGCGTGCTGGTTCTGTTCGGCGATGTTCCGCTGATAACCCGCTCGACTCTTAAGCAGGTGATTGACCGTTGTGGACCAGAGCAGGTCTCTTTACTAACTACCCGGTCTAGTCTGCCAGAGGGCCTTGGGCGGATTATCCGGAATTGTGATGAAAATGTTNTGGCGATAGTGGAGGAACGTGACGCCACTCCGGAGCAGAAACGCATCAATGAAGTGAATAGCGGCATCATGGCAATTCCGGCGCTAAGGTTGCGCTCCTGGCTAGACGAGCTNGATGCGGGCAATGATCAAGGTGAATATTACCTGACAGACATTGTGGCAATGGCGCATGCCGACGAGNTGCNCATACGGGCTACGGTGGTGGATGAGACGGAAGTTATCGGGGTCAACAACAAGTCACAGTTGGCTTTCTTGGAGAGGCATTATCAAATGGGTATAGCCAATACACTTCTCGAGCAAGGGGTAACCCTGCTGGACCCGGCACGCTTGGACGTGCGCGGCGACGTCGACTGCGGACGCGATGTTGAGATTGATGTGAATGTAGTGCTTGACGGGCAGGTCAGTCTTGGCGATGGTGTGTCAGTGGGNGCCAACTGTGTCATCAAGGATTCGACAATCGGTCCGGGAACCAAAATCCTTGCAGGTACTCATATTGAAGGTGCTGACATTGGCANACAGATCAGTATCGGGCCGATGGCGCGTATCCGGCCAGGTACCGTGCTCGGTGATGGTTGCAAGATAGGTAATTTTGTCGAAACGAAAAACGCAGTCATAGGCGAGGGGTCAAAAGCGAACCACCTCGCCTACATCGGCGATGCTGTCATCGGTGATGGCTGCAACATCGGGGCCGGCGCCGTCTTTTGTAACTATGACGGTGCTAACAAGCATCAGACCAAGCTGGGCAATAACGTCTTTGTCGGATCAAACAGCGTCCTAATTGCCCCCGTCACGCTGGACGACAACGCCTTTGTTGCGGCGGGGTCCTCGGTCTCCAGTAACGTGCCGGCCGGCAGCCTCGCGGTTGCGCGGGTCAAACAGCGCATCGTTCCGGGCTGGAAACGGCCGNGGAAAAAGTAGGCCCTCTGCGGAATTTGGCAGACACCAGGNGCAACGGCCCGAGTGAACCATCAACTGTCGTCTGGCGCACGCAGCGCCTTCTGGCTTTTTTCCAGCCGTTCCAGATGCTCGTTAAGCAGCGGTTTACGGTGCAGGGCNACACCGGTAGCCAATACATCAATGACTACCAGATGAGCAATCCGCGAGGATACTGGGGTCGCGGCCCGAAGATCCTCCTCTATATTGACGGTGATTGAGATTGAGCTGGCCTTGCTCAGTGGGGTGTTTTCAGGTGCCAGCCCGATGACCATGGCGCCGGCTTCTCTGGCCAGGCGCACACTTTCCAGCAGAGCCCGGGTCTGTCCTGATTGCGAAATGGCGACGATGACATCACNGTCACCCAGTGAGATGGCAGACATGTGCTGGATGTGCGGATCTGTGTAGGCGGCCGTTGATAGCTGCAGTCTAAAAAATTTGTGCTGAGCGTCCGCCGCAACTGAACCGGATGCACCAAACCCGTAAAACTCNACCCGTCGGGCGTTGCTGATAGTGTCGATTGCCCGCTGAAGCACTTCAGGGTCCAGCTCATCTTTCACAGTAAGCAGGGAACCCACGGTNGTGTCGAAAACTTTGTCTCGCAGGTCTTCTACGGTATCGCNGTCATCTACAGCAAACTGAGTGTATACGCTTCCTGAACCCAGCTGCCGCGCGAGGCTCAACTTAAATGATTGGAAGCCATCGAATCCGAGCGCACGGCAGAAGCGAATTACGGTGGGCTCGCTGACCATGGCNCTAGAAGCCAGATCAACAATACGCATGGTAATGACCTCATTNGTGTTCGACAGAACAAAGTCCGCCACTTTGGCTTCGGATTTTCTCAGGCTTGGCCTGTTGTCGTTAATCCGTCGTATGAGATTAGGCGATTGCACGGGGTGACTGTACACTAATCCAGGCATCAGTTATCAAGATAATGCTACCCAATTAGGCCGTCGGGCGCACTTCTTTCCATGGACAAACAGGAATCTCGCTACACTGCACATTTTTTGGAGTCCCTGTCATTGCTGGGCGCCGGTAAGTGGAACGGCCTGGCAGGCATCGATAATCCGTTTACTCGCTACGAGTTCCTGTATGAACTGGAAAGAACAGGNTGCACCAGCGAGGCAACCGGATGGCAGCCATGTCATCTGGCGCTGTATGAGGGCGACCCGGCCAGCACAGAAGACATGTCCCCGCTCGCGGTCATGCCGCTGTACCTCAAAACCAACAGCTGGGGTGAATATGTCTTTGACTGGTCATGGGCAAATGCGTATCAGAGTCATGGTTACGACTATTACCCCAAGCTGGTTACGTCAGCGCCTTTCACTCCCAGCCATGGCCAGAGGATCTTTATTGCTGACGGCCAAGATCGGAACGCCATTTTCAGCGTGATTGTCGAGAAGCTGATAGAGAAAGCAGCGTCCCTTAAACTGTCGTCATGGCACGTGTTGTTTCCGCAACGGGAGGAGAGCACCTCTCTGGCCAGATTGGGGCTAAAGTCGAGAATCGCCACACAATTCCACTGGTACAATAGAGATTATGGATCATTCTCCGACTTTCTCGAGAAACTCAGTTCCAGAAAAAGGAAATCGATTAAACGGGAAAGGCGCCAGGTTCAGGAACAAGGGTTCCAGTTCTCGATCACGGAAGGGTNNGAGATTTCNGATCAGCAGTGGNCTGAGTTTTATCGCTTTTATCAGTCTACNTATCTGGTCAGAGGTATGCAGGGCTATTTAAAGGAATCTTTTTTTAGAGGGCTCGCACAATCCATGCCCGAACAGATACTGATGATAAATGCGCGTCTGGCAGGGAAGAATACTGCTGCCGCACTGTTCTTCAAGAATTCAGAAAAGTTGTTCGGGCGATACTGGGGATCCCTGGCCGACTATCAGTTTCTGCATTTTGAAACCTGTTATTATCAGGGGCAGGAATATGCTATCGCCAATGAGCTTCAATCGTTTGATTCAGGCGCGCAGGGAGAGCACAAAATACAGCGAGGCTTTGAGCCGATTCTTACNTATTCCAACCACTGGATTGNCAATGACGGGTTCTCACGGGCGATTGACCGTTTTCTGCAGGAGGAACGTGTTCACGTGGANTCCTATCAGGATGAGGCGAGAGGACTGCTGCCATTTCGCCANGAAGACTAGTTGCTGTTAATTTTGAGTTTGTGCGGCAGCCTGCCACCGGCATAGAATAGTTTGGNANTCAATAAAACAATTAAATAACAAAGGAGCTCGCATGATGNGAATCCTCCCCCGCATGATACTTGTGACGGCAGNGCTCGGTGGTATTGCCTCNCTGCCGGAAGCCGCGGTGGCGCAGCAGGAAAGGAACTACGACTACTGGCAGCATCAACGAGAGATGATAAGAAGAGGCCAACAAGCTGTATTTACGTGTAATGGTCTGTTCACCTCTCAGCGCACGATTGAGCAAGTGTATGAAAGGGAGTTGTCTTTCTTTCCTGACCCAATCGGCACACCGGAGGGCGGCGACTACCGTGTTGCCTGGGAAGAGCAGGGCGTTGAGGTAGGCGCTGCTGGACAGGTACCAACGATGCGGGCCGTTTTTCGTGAAGGCATTGGCTGCGTCATATTGCCTCCTGACCAAACCTTGGCCGATGCAGATCAGTTGCCAGAGCTCACGTTGCCTTATCCGCCGGGTAATCCCTCTCAGATTCCCTGGCCTGATGGTGACNTGGTAGAAGACAAAGCGTTGCCGGTCGAGGTAGACGCTGCCGCCCTGCAGCGCGCATCGGATTGGGCGTTTGACCGTCCCACACCCGAACAGAGTACGATCAGCCTGATGGTGGTCTATCGGGGCGACATAGTCCATGAGCGCTATGCTGATGGCTTTGACATGACCACAAGGACGCGCACCTGGTCGACAGCAAAGAGCATCGCCGCGACNCTCATTGGTATGCTGGTAGACGAGGGTCGCCTGGAGCTGGACGGCCCTCTGGCTTTNGAGTGGCTGCCCGAGACCAGCTCCCCGGAAACCGATCCACGCAATGCNATCACGCTTCGCCACGCGNTGAATATGTCCACCGGGCTACAATCAATTGACAATAATCGAATGGAATATGCCACAGGTTCTGGTATGTCTTACTGGGCAGGTGANAGCTCGGTCGAAGATGCGCGAGAGCGCGGCCTGATACGTGAGCCGGGCACTCGGTGGGATTACGAAAACTATGACACGCTACTTGCGGTTTTTGCGATGAAGCGAGCACTTGGGGGAGAGNGAGAATACGCGGAGTTTCCTAGGAAGGCCCTGTTGGACAAGATCGGCATGAGGAACACTCTGGTAAGCACCGACCGCTTTGGTGATTTTATTCTCAGCAGCCAGGTCTACACTAACGCNAGAGACTTGGCCCGTTTCGGTTTGCTGTATCTACAAAAAGGCGTCTGGAACGGAGAGCGCTTGCTTTCCGAGGAGTGGATTGATTTCGTAACCACTCCAGCCCCTGCGACTTNGGATATCGGAAATATGTATGGGGGACAGTTCTGGCTGGTTCCGGATGACCGCACAGATGTCCCCGGGGACGCTTACATGACAAATGGCAACCGCGGGCANTTCACGATTATCGTGCCATCCCATGATCTGGTTATTGTGCGCCGCGGTCTTGACTACGGGAGACAGGGGTTCGATCGTTGGGGCCTTGCCAGAGAGGTGATCAAAGCGATCAACNGAGAGTATTGTAACGGNGTNGGGTGAGNGGGAGACCCGATTGNCATTCCCGGCGTGGGCACCGANCAGGCAGGCGGAAATGGCCACTGCAGAATTGCCCGTTCTGACATCCATATGGGAAGCGGCAATCTACCCGGCTGCTTCGACCTGTAGGATGGCAATAGCAGCAGCTTGCGCGCGGGTGATGCCCGAAACTGGCTACTCATGCTTTGTAGTCGCAACGGTAAGTAATCACTGATGAAACAACTGGCTTTTTCATTTCTCACCGCGCTACTTGTTTGCGCTTGTGATGCGCCTCACCAAGCCCCTGCGGATCAACCGGTCCTTCCTGATGTGCCGAATATCGTGTGGCTGGTTGCGGAAGATCTCAGTCCAATTATCCCGGCATTCGGAGACGACACGGTGGCGACGCTTAATCTGGACCGGCTTGCGGCGGAAGGGGTTCGCTACACCCGGGTATTTTCTACTTCCGGAGTCTGTGCACCGAGCCGGGCNGCTCTGGCAACAGGCATGTACCAAAACAGAATTGGCGCGCAGCACATGAGAACGACAAACGTGTCCGGGTTTGGTGTTGATGGTCTGATTCCCTATGAAGCCGTGCCTCCGCCTTTCGTCAAAATGCACAGCCAGTATTTCAGGGAAGCCGGCTATTACACAAGCAACAATGCCAAGGAGGATTATCAGTTCCGCAAGGCGGTTACGGCCTGGGATGACAGCAGCCGAACCGCTCACTGGCGCAATCGGGGTCCGGATCAGCCGTTTTTTTCTGTCTTNAATTTCAACATAACCCACGAGAGCCAGGTCTGGGCGCAGGCCGGAAATCCGCTTCGNGTGTCTGAGGATCTTCAGGTGCCGATCCCGCCTTACCTGCCGGATACCGCTGTGGCCCAACGAGACGTGCGGCAGGTTTACTCGAATATTGTTGCCATGGATGAGCANGTGGGCCAGATTATTGAAGAACTGGAGCAGGACGGCTTACTGGAGAGCACTGTGATCTTCTGGTACTCCGATCACGGCGGGCCTTTGCCTCGGCAAAAGCGTCTCCTTTATGACGCCGGCCTGCAGGTGCCNATGATTATTCGCTATCCAGATAAGTGGCGAGCAGGACAGCTTGACGATCAGCTGATCAGTTTTGTTGATTTCAAATCGACCGCCCTTTCTCTGGCGGGNATCGAGCCTCCCGAATATGTTGATGGCCGGGCTTTTGCTGGCGAATTTCAGTCGTCAGAGTCGCGTCAGTATATCCATGCGGCGGCAGACCGCTTTGACCGGCAGTACGATACGATCCGAGCGGTGCGCGATGAACGTTTCAAATATCTGCGCAACTATTATCCGGAGCGGGGCTACTACTTGCCGCTGACCTATCGAGAGCAGATGCCAATCATGCAAGAGCTGCTGCGGCTTAAGGACCAGGATGCTTTAACAGAGGCACAGTCGCAATGGTTTCGGGAAAGCAAGCCGTCAGAAGAGCTCTTTGACACGCTGGCAGACCCNCATGAGCTNACAAACCTCGCGCTTGACCCTGCCTATAGCGACAAACTTCTCGAGCTGAGAGCAGAGCTTGACCGTTGGCTTTCCGGTTTTGATGACATGGGGATGATGCCAGAACCCGACCTGATTAATGAAATCTGGCCGGGCATGGAGCAGCCTGTCACCAGTAGCCCGACAGCATCCCGTCAATATGGCAGGNTCGTACTNTCGAGCCTGACGCCCGGCGCCAATATTGGTTANCAGATGCTGGGCCCCGAGGAGAATTTTGGCAGCACCTGGCAGGTCTACACAGAACCACTGGAACTGTTACACGGCATGCGCCTGATCGCCATTGCTCATCGCATTGGCTATCAGCCCAGCTCGATGATTGAGCTCGACGCGAGCACCCGATAATTCTTGCAGGAAGGCAAAGGTTTTCGCCGCCTGACCCGAAGTTTTTGCCCGCCGGTTTTCTGGTTTTTCAGAAACTTTCCAAAGGCCTTACGGTAGCTCTCCAGAAGGCCCAGACTTCCTGGGCTTGGGAGTTTCTTTCTGTGAGTAGGCTTGCCGATGTGAACGGATCGACCAGCTGATTATTGAAAGATCGATTAAAAATCGAATGTAAGCAGTGGTAAGGCGATTGCGCAGTAGCGTTGCTGCTAGGGCCTCGCTGACGAATGCTTAACCCAGACCAGCAGCTGNTTATTTGCCGGCATGCTCAAATCNTGCTTTAGCCGCAGCCCGGCGCGCTGGGCGAGCGTATTGATCCATTCGAAATCTCTGATCCCGCTGACTGGGTTTCTTTCCTTTAGCCACTCATCAAAACTGGCATTGCTAGCCGTGGTAAATGCGCCCTTATATTTGAACGGGCCATATACAAGCAGCTGCGCCTGCGCATTCATGTGATCAGGGATTTCAACGAACAAGTTTCCAACGGAATTTTCAGACATGATGTGCAGCGAATTCGCGGTAAAAACGGCATCAAAACGGCCACAGGCCCAGGGCCGATGGTCGACGTCGAGCCTGATTGGTTCGGGAAGATTCTCCAGTGAGGCATGAGCAATCCTGCGCGCAAGGCTGTCGAGATTACTGGCCACATCAGAGGAGTGCCAGGTCAGATAGGGCAGCGATTGCGCGAAGTAAAGCGCATGCTGGCCAGTGCCGCCACCGATCTCAAGTACTGATCGACAGCCTGTCAGCAGCGATTTGAGTTGTTCCAGAATCGGAACTTTATTGTTCTCACACGCCTGGCTGAAGGGAAAACCTGATTCAGATTCGATAGCCATTAGGCAGCCTCAGGCTTTGACGCCAACCCTGACAGGCGTCAAGCGGCACTCTGTTCGCGCTTGAATACCAGTTTACTGTCCGAGGATTCTTCCTGATCGAAGCGATAGCCATCAACATCGAAACCAGTCAGCAGTTCTGGGGTTTTCAGCCGGTTTTTAATGATATAAGCAGCCATCTGGCCGCGGGCTTTCTTAGCGAAGAAGCTAATTATCCGATACTTGCCGTTAGACCAGTCCTTGAATACCGGCGTGATAATCTCTGCGTTGAGCAATTTTGTGTCAATGGAGTTGAAGTACTCATTGGAAGCGAGGTTGACCAATGTGTTGGTTTTGGCGGCACGGGAATCGAATTCCTTATTCAGATTTTTGGTGAGTTTGTCACCCCAGAACTCGTAAAGACTCTGAGCGCCGTTAGAGGCAAACTTCCGTCCCATCTCCAAGCGGTAAGCCTGCATTAGGTCAAGCGGTCTCAGAATGCCGTACAGGCCAGACAGAATGCGCAGNTGGTTCTGGGCGAAATTGAGATCGGTGCTGCTGAATTCGTCCGCCTGTAGCCCAAGATATACATCGCCTCTGAACGCAAATATCGCCTGCTTGGCGTTGTCTAGATCAAAGGGGGTGCTCCAGTTGGCGAAGCGCAGATGATTTTCATCAGCAAGCTTTGAGCTGATGTTCATCAGCTCGGACAGGTCGTCAGGTCCCAGCTTTCTTAGATCTTTTATGAGTGCTCGGGATTCTTTCAGAAACTCTGGCTGCGAAAACTTGCGAGTTTTAGCCTTGTTTTCGAAGTCCAGAGATTTGGCGGGTGAGACCACAACTAGCATAGGGACTATTCCTGATTATCAAATTCCAGCCACCAGTTTAGCGGCGTTGTTCCGTCTTCGGGGTCATATACATTGCCATAATACCAAACGGTATCCGAGAACTTTTCGCTGGCGCGGTTTAACAGTGTTTCGATTGCAGCAAACCCCAGCGAAACGTGAACGCTGTATACCAGTGCCCGCTCAGCCTGAAGATCGAGCGAGCCACCGAACTTTTCTATCGCTGAGGTCAGAAACTCTTCAAGCGCTTCGAGACGATGCTTACGAAACAGCCTGACGCACAGATTACCGCTGCGCCTTTCCAGCTCATATTCAGCAGTTGACGGATTAATAACCTTCAGAATGTCACCTGCGGCCAAATTCCGCGCGAGCAGCGGTGATTTCAGTAGCCGTACTCGATCGGTGCCGCCGTCCAGCAATTCCGCCTGCAGGCTCTCGAAAACCGGCTTTCCTTCTGCATTCAGGCCTGCCAGGAAGGGCAGCTCCAACTTGTTGGCGACTGTTTCTATCATAGGAAAAGCAACAGAGAGTAGAATGACCGCAAAGCAATAGACAAAGGCGCCTATGATAGAGCGACTGCAGAAATTTGCTAAGGTTTTGAGCCGAATTAGCTATATATTGCTGCTTTTGGCCGGGGCTTGTGCCGGATTGACCTTGCTCAGTCTTATAGACAATCCCTGGCTTGCCGATGACCGCTGGCTGCTCCACAGTTTCATGGGTTTTCTGTGGGTGCTTATGCTGTACACAGTAAGCCAGGTATTTGCGCGCCTTCCGCCGCCGGTTGAGACCGCTGAGAACTGGCGGCAGCGCCTGTCATACCGATTGCGTCGGGGCATGATGTGGTTACTGGCTATGCTGTTTATAAGTCTCAGCGTGTCTTTGATTCTGCTCAGCTACCAGCTGCTACGCGTGTCATTTATGTAGGTTTTTTCGGGGGATGTGGCATTATGGCGCAGCCTCGAGCACGTTATGAACAAGTTCATTTTTCTCATCGATCAAACAAGTGACAGACTGGGGAAAGCTGTTTCCTGGCTGGCGTTGTTGATGGTTCTGGTGATGGGACTGATAGTGATCCTGCGCTATGCGTTTCAGATCGGCTCCATTGCANTGCAGGAGTCGGTGTTCTACTTGAACGCCATGCTTTTTAGCTGTGGAGCGGCATTTACCCTCAAAGAGCAGCGCCACGTTCGGGTTGATGTCATTTATNCCCGGCTGCCACCTCGCGGCCGTGCCCTGATTGANTTATTTGGTACGNCTATTTTCCTCCCGCTCAGCACCGGGTTTATTGTNTGGGCCAGCTGGGATTACGTTGCGCTGGCCTGGCGGATTCGGGAAAGTTCTGCAGAAGCCAGTGGGCTGCCTTTTGTTTATGTTCTGAAAACTGCGCTGCTCCTGCTGCCAGCATTGTTATTTATGCAAGGTTTGGCTGAAGCCATGAGAGCCTATTCTGTCCTAAGGGACAGCACTGAAACGCAATCGAAAGCTTGCCGATCATGATNGACCTGCTTCCCCTTGTTTTATTCNTGGTCGTTTGTCTGTTTCTGATGGCAGGTTACCCNGTAGCCCTGACCATGGCCGGCGTTTCANTGCTGTTTGCCGGCCTGGGAGAGTTGGCAGGGGTGTTCGATCCNGCCTTCATAACGGTAATACCCAACCGCGTCTACGGTATTCTGGTCAATCAGAATCTTTTTGCAGTGCCACTGTTTGTTTTCATGGGCTCAATGCTGGAGAGGTCCCGAATTGCTGAAGACCTGCTGAAAAATATGGAGCTGGTGTTCAGAGCCTTGCCCGGCGGACTGGGTATCTCCGTTATTCTGGTGGGAATGCTGCTGGCGGCAAGCACAGGGATTGTGGGAGCGACGGTGGTGACTATGGGAATTCTGTCTTTGCCAACCATGCTTCGTGCCGGTTACCATCCTGCTCTAGCCTGTGGCACCCTNTGTGCTACTGGAACGCTAGGTCAAATAATTCCGCCCTCGATTTGTCTTGTCCTGCTCGGAGAAGTCATTTCCAATGCCTATCAGCAGTCACAGCTTAATGCAGGAATCTTTGCGCCAGATTTTGTCTCTATCGGTGACCTTTTTGCCGGTGCCATTGTGCCCGGGCTNNTACTGGTACTGGCCTATGGTTTCTATGTGTTTGTGACGGCGCTTATCAAACCGGAACTGGCGCCGGCGGTGACGGAGGAGAGGGGCTCTGATGCCACTCTCTTTCTGGCCTTAATGAAAGGCCTGTTCCCACCGGTTGTGCTGATGATTGCGGTGCTCGGTTCCATTCTGATGGGCCTGGCAACACCGACCGAAGCTGCGTCTGTGGGTGCAATCGGCGCTATGTTGCTGGCAGCCGGCAAGCGCATGCTGTCAATNGCNATTNTGCATGAGGTGGCTGTTGAAACCACCCGCGTAACTTCCATGGTGTATCTGATCCTGGTTGGCGCCACTATTTTCTCATCAATTTTTCGTGGGTTTGGTGGCGAGGCATTGATTGAAGCGCTGTTTGATGCGCTACCGGGCGGTGNCTTCTCGGCCACGCTCGTGGTGATGCTGGTTATTTTNCTGCTTGGGTTNATTCTCGACTTTATCGAAATCACCTTTATGGTGGTGCCACTGGTGGGGCCTGTGTTGCTGGCTATGGGTCTTGATCCGGTGTGGCTTGGGGTGATGATTGCAATAAATCTGCAGACGTCGTTTTTGACGCCGCCGTTCGGGTTCTCGCTCTTTTACCTGCGCAGCGTGGCTCCTGCAGAGGTCGACACGGTTGCGATCTATCGCGGCGTTATACCCTTTGTTGTTATTCAGCTGACGCTCCTGATCCTTCTGGCATTTCNGCCCGGGCTGGCAACCTGGCTGCCGGAACTGCTGAGNGTCCAACCGTAGCTACGCTATTNGAAAAAGGGTTTCGCAGCGGGTATGTGGCAGGCGGAGTGGTGNGCATTCCNCTTACTCAGCTCAGCTGAGCTGTCTGGCTCTGCTACCTAGTTGAGGGGCANATTGCGCGCGTCAATGAGCGCTTCCTCGGCTATGCGGTTATAATTCATAACGCCCTCCCTGAAGGTATTCCAGGATTCATAGACACGGCGGGTGGTCTCGTCTTTTTCAGCGAGTTCGAGAACCACTTCCTCTGACAGCCGGCGCAACTCCAGTAAGACGTCATCCGGCAGGCGGCGCAATTCTACGCCGTGCTCCTGCTCCAGTGACTTCAAGGCCTCGTTGTTTTCGGCCATTAGCTCGTCGAGTAAGGTCTGATTCATGACTTCGGCCCCCGCCCTAAGAATGGCCTGCAAGTCTTCAGGCAGCGCTTCGAAGCGTTCCTTGTTGAAGATGGTTTCTAGCGTCGACCCAGGCTCGTGCCAGCCAGGGTAATAGTAGTATTCCGCAACCTCATGATAGCCATTGGCTCGGTCATTATAGGGGCTGACAAACTCGGTTGCATCTAGAGTTCCAGTTTGCAGCGCGGTACGCACCTCACTGACTTGCATGGTCACCGGCACCCCACCGGCGCGACGGAAGACCTCACCTCCCAGGCTGGGTATGCGCATCTTCAGACCCTGCAGNTCCGCCAGTGAATTTATTTCCTTNTTGAACCAGCCGAACATCTGTGTGCCCGAATTGCCACCGCGCACGGGGATAAGGTTGAATGGGGCATAGAGCTCCTTCCAGAGCTCATTCCCGCCACCGAATCTAAGCCAGGCGTCCTGNTCATAGCTGGTCATGCCAAACGGGATGGAGGAAAAAAACGGTGTGGCGGGNATCTTACCNTGCCAGTAGTAGGCGCCGGAATGTCCGATTTCAGCCACGCCCTGGCGGACAGCGTCAAATACCTCAAGGCCTCCCACCAGCTCGTTCGCACCATAAACGCGGATTTTCATTCGCCCACCGCTCATCTGTTCGACGATGTCTGCAAAATATTCCGGTGACGTGCCTAGAGCCGGCAAATTTTTTGGCCAGGAAGTGATCATCTTCCATTCATAAACCTGCTGCTCAGCCTGGTCGGCCGCTGGTGTTGCTCCTGCCGGCGGGCCATCGTTCCCGCATGCCTGGATCAGCAGTGCGATGATGCCCAGGGTGAGTAAATTTCTACGGTTATTCTGCATGCTTGTTCTCTGAGGTCTTGCGCTGTGTAAAGTATTGGCGGTTTGTTTGAGCGTGATGTCAAAGGGCTTCGAGTTTGGCGTAGGATAACACCAGCCACTTGCTTCCGACGGCATCAAAGTTGACCTGCACCCGAGCATTGTTGCCCTGGCCCTCATAGTTCAGGACCACGCCTTCACCGAACTTGCCATGAGCCACGCGCTGGCCGAGTGAAATCTGGGTTTGGGGTACCTCAGCGCCCAGACCGGGGTCTCTGCCAAATGTTGCTCCGCCACGAGCCGGGGCATGCGCTCTGTTGACTGTGGTTTTGAGTCGGACTTCTTCGACCAGATCACCGGGGACTTCCCGGATAAAGCGTGAAGGGCGGCACAGGGTCACATCACCATGCATCCTGCGAGACTCGGCGTAGCTCATGTAGAGCTTGGCCTTGGCGCGCGTGATTCCGACATAACACAGGCGGCGCTCCTCTTCCAGGCCGGTCAGATTATCCATGGACATCTTGTGCGGAAAGAGTCCTTCTTCCATGCCTGACAGAAAAACCAGCTGAAATTCCAGGCCTTTGGCAGAGTGCAGCGTCATTAACTGGACTGCGTCTTCGGTTTCATCTGCCTGTGTATCGCCTGCGTCCAGTGAGGCCTGATCCAAAAAGGCAGCCAGAAACGAGCTTGCTGTGACGTCAATTTCTTCCTCCTGCATACCCGGGTCGTCGAAGCTGCCGGCGGCGGTGATCAGCTCTTCGAGATTTTCAATACGGGCGCGTGCCTTTTCTCCCCCTTCTTTCTCATGGTGGCCGATCAGTCCGCTGTGCTCAATAACGTGTGCTACTTTTTGATGCAGTTCCAGCCCAAAGCAGTTCTGTTGCATGTCGTCAATGAGCTTGAGAAAGGCAAGAATGGCGTTTGCTGCTCGAGAACTGAGCAGGGTCTGATTGACACACTCGACACAGGCTTGCCACAGAGAACAATTATGTTCGCGTGCGACCTGGCGCACTGTGTCGATCGTGCGCCCGCCAATCCCGCGCGTGGGGACGTTGATGATGCGTTCAACAGCAGTGTCATCGTGACGGTTAATCAACAGTCGCAAATAGGACAGCGCGTTCTTAATTTCAAGGCGCTCATAGAAGCGGTGTCCGCCATAAATGCGATAAGGCATGCCAACCCGCAGCAGGGCATCTTCAAGTTCCCGGGATTGTGCGTTGGATCGGTATAGTATGGCTGCATCCGCGCGCCGGTTGCCACTGGTAAACCAGTCCTGCAATCGATCGACAACAAAGCGCGCTTCATCCTGTTCGTTGAAGGCTTCATAAATGCTGATGGGTTCACCGTCTGCTCCGTCGGTCCATAGGTTTTTGCCGAGGCGACCCTGGTTGTGTGAGATCAGCTTGTTGGCTGCATTGAGTATGGTTGAGGTTGAGCGGTAGTTCTGTTCAAGGCGAATGATGTCCGAGTCAGAGAAGTCATTGCTGAATTGCTGAATATTTTCAATACGAGCACCACGCCAGCCATAGATGGACTGGTCATCATCACCAACCACCATAAGCTGATTATTNGTGCCTGCNAGAACCCGGAGCCATGCGTACTGAATNGTGTTGGTGTCCTGAAACTCATCGACCANGACATACTGAAACCTTTGTTGGTAGTGCTGGAGAACCTGCGGGTTTTTCAGCCAGAGTTCGTGGGCGCGCAGCAGAATTTCACCAAAGTCAATCATGCCCCCGCGCTCGCATTCGGTTTCGTATGCTGCGTAGATCTCCAGCATGGTCTTGGTGTAGTCATCATCAAAATGTTCAATATTCCCCGCACGCAGGCCTTCGTCTTTTTGCGCGTTGATATACCACTGACACTGTTTTGCCGGCCATCTGTCATCGTCTATCTTGAGTGACCGGATCAGCCGCTTGATCAGTCTTAGCTGATCATCCGAATCGAGAATATGAAANTCTTCCGGCAGNCCCGCTTCCTGCCAGTGCATACGCAGCAGCCGGTGGGCTAGGCCNTGAAAGGTGCCAACCCACATGCNGCCCATCGACTGACCTATCAGCNCATCNATTCTGCTGCGCATTTCTCGCGCAGCCTTATTGGTGAATGTCACGGCGAGGATGGCAAAAGGGGACACGTTTTCGGCCCGCAATAACCAGGCAATGCGATGCACAAGCACCCGAGTCTTTCCGCTGCCCGCTCCAGCAAGAACGAGCAGATTCGGTGCAGGGCTCGCCACAGCATTTCTTTGCTGGTCGTTGAGCGAGTCGAGTATATGAGACACATCCATGGTCGTATTCTAACTTCTCGCGGTATCTGCGTCCTAGAAAATGCCCTCAATTTTGGATAGAAACACTGGTGTGATCTTGTCAGTTTAGGCGCTTCATATCCTTAGAGATGCGGACAGGAATTTGCTAAAATAGGGNTCNCGCCCACGGGCCTCGTTTTACTCGCAGGAGATCAGCATGTCGGTTCGATCAGACGACGNTCAGTTTAATTGGCAAGACCCCTTCTTCATGGAAGAGCAACTCAATGAAGAAGAGCGGATGGTCCGCGATACGGCGCGCCAGTACGCACAGAATCAGCTGTTGCCACGGGTCAAAAATGCCTATCGGAACGAAGAAACAGACCCGGCAATTTTCCGTGAGATGGGCGAGCTTGGGTTGTTGGGTCCGATGATTGAGGGACATAACTGTGCTGGTATGAATTACGTCTGCTACGGGTTGATAGCCAAGGAAATTGAGGCGGTCGATTCTGGCTACCGGTCGATGATGTCGGTTCAGTCGAGCCTGGTGATGCACCCNATCAATACCTTCGGCAGTGAAGAGCAAAAATCCCGGTATTTGCCGAAATTGGCCTCCGGCGAATTTATTGGCTGTTTTGGTCTGACCGAGCCNGACCACGGGTCCGATCCCAGCTCNATGAATACACGCGCCAAGNGCGTTGNCGGTGGTTACAGTCTCACCGGTGCNAAAAACTGGATCAGTAACTCACCGATTGCTGACGTCTTCGTGGTTTGGGCCAAGGATGATGGCGGCGTTATACGGGGTTTTATTCTGGACAAAGGTATGAATGGTCTTACAGCTCCGAAGATTGAAGGCAAATTGGCCTTGCGGGCATCTGTGACCGGTGAAATCGTGATGGATGAGGTTTTTGTCCCTGAAGAAAACAAATTGCCGGGAGCACAAGGCCTAAATGGTCCGTTCAGCTGTCTTAATTCCGCAAGGCTNGGCATCGCCTGGGGTGCTCTGGGAGCGGCAGAGACCTGCTGGCACGCCGCGCTGCAGTACACGCTTGAGCGCAAGCAGTTCGGACGACCGCTGGCCGCCAATCAGCTCATTCAGAAAAAACTGGCGCAAATGCAAACCGATATTTCTCTCGCGCTGCAAGGATGCCTGCAGGCCTGCCGCCTCCGGGACGAGGGCAAATTGGCACCGCCGCTCATTTCTCTNCTGAAACGCAATTCCTGTCTGAAAGCGCTGGACGCCGCGCGAGAGGCCAGAGACATGCTTGGGGGCAATGGCATCTCTGATGAATATCCTGTCATGCGACACGCGCAGAACCTCGAGGTTGTTAACACCTATGAGGGCACACAGGATATCCATGCTCTGATACTNGGNAGATCGCAAACCGGCATTCAGGCTTTTACCGGCGCGTAGGGCGGTGATCGCCGGCTGGTTTACAGATAGCTCATCAGGATGCCGGCGAAAATCACAGCGCCGACCCAGTTGTTGTTGAGAAAAGCCCTAAAGCACTTTTTGGGCGCGCGCTCGCTGATGAGGATTTGCTGATAGACCAGCAGCACGCTGGCGGCTAGCAGTGCCGTGTTAAAGATACTGCCCAGCGCCAGGCGCTGCCCTGCAAGGTACATNGCGGCAATGAACATGGCCTGCAGCACTCCGATTATTGCCTTGTCGGCGTCGCCAAACAGAATCGCCGTAGATTTGACCCCTATTTTCTTGTCGAATTCGCGATCGACCATGGCATATTGGGTGTCATAGGCAATGGTCCATAGGGTATTGGCGATAAACAGCAGTATGGCGGCGTTCGGCACGGTTCCCGCCTGCGCNGTNAAGGCCATCAGTATTCCCCACGAAAACGCAATGCCCAGCACCACCTGGGGCAGATTGGTGTAGCGTTTCATGAAGGGGTAGATTGCAATGACGGCAAGAGCGCCTACTGAGAGCAGTACGGTTGATAAGTTCGTCATCAGCACCAGAAGAAAGCCGACCAGCGACAGGAGAAAAAAGCAGTTGAGTGCGTCTTTGCGCGTCAACGCTCCCCGTGCCAGTGGCCTGTTCTGGGTACGTTCGACATCACCGTCTATGTCAGCGTCAGCAAAATCATTAATGCAACAGCCTGCTGATCGCATAACGGCGGTTCCGAGCACGAAAATAAAGGAAAGATAAAAGCCCGGGAATCCCTCAGCGGCAATCCATAGCGCGCCAATTGTTGGCCATAGCAGCAACAGGATGCCGATGGGTTTATCAAGGCGGATTAGCTGGGCGTAAGCAGGTAGTTTGTCAGCGGTTTCCGGAAATCGGGTTTTAAGCAGTGAAAACAGGCCTGAATACATGGATTGGATAGGGCGAGGCATGACAGTGAATGCTAAGAAAACTGCTTGAACGGACTAGAATAAAAGATTTTTAGGAGGATAGACACAGCCAATACAATGGTCTTTTCAGNCGGGTCGAATCCTTGCCCGCGTTGCGGGGCCCCTTTTGCGACNCGGTAGAATAATGAAATGATCGGTCAGTAATAGTTATGGGCAAAGCCTAAACATTGACGAATTCCAGACGCTCNCCAACCCATCTTCTGATAAGCGGGTCGACGGATTCCGGATATCTGGCGGATAGCTCTTCCGAGGCACGCTTTACGTCATCTAGCATTAACGAGTCGCGGCCAATATCGGCAATCCGAAACGTCATGAGTCCGGTTTGTTGCGTGCCGAGCACCTGTCCGGGGCCTCTGAGTTCCAGATCTTGTTCTGCAATGAAGAAACCGTCAGTGCTTTCCCTCATTACCGTGAGACGCTTTNTGCTGTTTNCCGATAGAGGGGTCTGGTAGAGCATGATGCAGTGGCTTTGTGTGCTGCCTCTACCGACCCTGCCGCGTAGTTGATGCAGCTGGGCCAGACCCAGGCGTTCTGGGTTCTCTATGACCATTAAACTGGCGTTAGGAACATCCACCCCNACTTCGATGACGGTTGTCGCAACCAGCAAGTGAATGTCGCCTTNTTTGAANCCCGCCATGATTTCCTGTTTCTCTGCAGTCTTCATACGCCCGTGTATTAACCCGACTTTCAGATTCTGAAGCTTGCTCCGCAGCGACTCTGCGGTAGCCTCTGCAGCCTGTGCCTGAAGCTGCTCTGACTCTTCAATTAAAGTGCATACCCAGTAGGCTTGCTGGCCTGAGTTACAGGCTTGAAGGANGCGGTTGGTNACTTGGGCGCGCCGTGAGTTTGATATCAGCGCTGTGTTTACTGGCGTGCGACCCGGCGGAAGCTCAGAAATTACCGAGCATTCCAGATCTGCATAAGCGCTCATCGCCAGCGTTCGGGGTATNGGTGTAGCCGTCATGACAAGCTGATGAGGACTCAGCTTNTCTTTCCCGCCCTTGTCCCGAAGGGACAAACGCTGNTGGACTCCAAANCGGTGCTGTTCGTCAACAATGATCAGGCCTAGAGACTTATATTGGACCTGATCCTGAAACAGTGCGTGAGTGCCAATCAGAAGCTGGCACTCACCGCTTGTGAGTTCCTGAAGAACCTGTTTTCTCTCTGCTGCCCGTGTTTTACCGCTTAGCCAGCCTACTCTGATTCCCAATGGTCCAAACCAGGCGCGAAANCTNACACANTGCTGTTCAGCCAGAATTTCGGTGGGCGCNATCAGCGCNACCTGAAAGCCACTGGAGAGACACCTTAAGGCACTTAGTGCCGCCACCAGCGTCTTGCCAGATCCAACGTCNCCCTGCAGCAGCCGTAGCATCGGCGCAGAAGTCATCAGGTCGGCTTCGATCTCTGCAGAGACCTGACGCTGTGAGGTGGTCAGCTCAAAGGGGAGAGTTTTCTCGAACTGTTTGACCAGNTCGCCACCCTCTTTTAGAGCAGGCGCTTGGCGCTGAGCGTAAAGGGTCTTGAAGCGGCGCATGCAGAGTCGGTGGGCAAGCAACTCTTCGAAAGCGAGCCTTTTTGCACCGGGGTTCGTGTCGGCATTCATCCATTCCAGCGGTGCATCCAGCGGCGGGCGATGGATTAGCTTAATCGATTCGGTGANTCCAAAGAGCTTAAACTGCCGGATGATTTCTGGGGGCAGATTTTCTTTCAAGCCTCCCGCCTGATCGAGCAGACTCAGTGCCTGATTGATCACTCCGCGCATGCGCCCCTGCTGAAGGCCATCTGTAGTCGGNTAAACAGCGGTGAATGTGTCTGGAACCGGCTCTTCCTGGCCGGCNTTCAGAATGCGGTATTCGGGATGGTAAATCTCTAACCCGGACCGGCCGCGGCGCACTTCGCCATAGCAGCGGATACGGACTCCCTCTGCTAGTGCGTTTTTTTGGGCAGCGCTGAAGTGAAAGAACCGCAGATGGATGATGCCTGTTGAATCCATCATCACACACTGCAGGCTGCGGCGCCTTCCGAACTGCACAGTAGTAGATCCGATCTCACCTTCGAGCTGCACGAACTCTCCAAGCCGTGCCTGCCGGATCGCGGTTATGCGGGTGCGGTCTTCATACCGCAGAGGCAGATGGAACAACAGGTCTTCGACGCTGGAGATACCGAGCTGACTGAACTTCCGCTCCAGGGCGGTTCCCACGCCTTTTAAGCGGGTCAGAGGCAGGGATTCCAGTGATTGAGTCGTCATTGCTCTTGTCGGTGATCCGCAGGCCAGTGACGGCCCAAACCAAAGACGGGGTCCGGTGTANGGACCTTCTGACAGGTGCGCTACAGTGCCAGAATTGCCTCCACCTCAACCTTGGCANCTTTCGGGAGCGCCGACACCTCAATGGTTGCTCGGGCTGGAAAAGGCTGCGAGAAGTATTTGGACATAATGTCATTCACCACAGCGAAATTGTCGAGACTGGTGAGGAATATAGTGAGCTTAACGGCAGCATCCAGCGAGCTTCCAGCTGCCTCTGCTAACGCTGACAAATTGAGGAACACCTGATGGGCCTGTTCACCGACATCGTCAGAGACTANTTCCATCGTGATCGGATCAAGCGGAATCTGTCCAGAGCAGAACAGCAGAGAACCTGTCCTTATCGCCTGTGAGTATGGCCCAATGGCTGCGGGCGCGTTTGGCGTGTTTATTTCCTGTTTGTCGCTCATGTGTAGCTCAATGCTCCAATCGGGTTTTTGATGGTTTTACGCACCCTTCGGCTTTTCACCCGACTCACACTGGAGACAGGCAACAGAGCGCGGACACGCTTCATGACCCTTGCTAAGTGCACCCGGTTTTTTACAGTGATGGAAAGGTTCACAATGCTGAGTCGGGCGTCTCGCTCCACCGTGCTGATTTTTTCAATATTGGCTTCCGCACCGGTGATGGTAGTCGCCAAGGTCGCGATGATGCCTCGCTGGTTTTCCAGTTCCACACGCAGCTCGACGGAAAACTCTCCCTCGACCTCCGGGTCCCAACTGACCTCGAGGCATTTTTCCTGATTGTCCCTGATATCGGCAATGTTGTTGCAGTCATCGGTGTGTATCACCATACCTCGACCAGAGCTTATATGGCCGACAATCGGGTCACCCGGTATCGGGTGGCAGCACTTAGCGAAATTCATCACTATCCCTTCAGAGCCACGAATGGCCAGAGAGCCCGCTTCTTTGCCGGTTCGCTCTGNNTCTTGTCGGCCGCGCTCAGCATTGGTGGCCAGGCGCTTTGCGANCATGTACGACATGCGATTGCCAAGCCCGATGTCTTCCAGCAGGTCATCCACAGACTGCAGGTTGGTTTGCAACAGTACGGCTTCGATATGTCTTTGGGGCACTTCATCCAGCTGCGCACCAAACGAGGCCAGGGCTTTGTTAAGCAGNCGGCGTCCCANGGCGACGGATTCGGAGTGTTTCTGATTCTTAAGATAGTGTCGTATATTACTTCGCGCTTTACCGGTTTTGACAAAACTGAGCCANGCCGGATTAGGCTGAGTACCCGGAGCAGTAATTATTTCAACCGTNTGGCCGCTTTGCAATGGTTCGCTCAGAGGAGCGAGGCGACGGCTGATGCGACAGGCCACGCAGGCGTTNCCGACATCTGTGTGGACGGCATAGGCAAAGTCTACGGCGGTGGAGCCTGCTGGCAGTTCCAAGATGCTGCCCTTGGGTGTGAATACATAGATCTCGTCTGGAAACAGGTCAATTTTGACGTGCTCGATAAATTCCAGGGAATTGCCCGCATGCTTCTGCATCTCCAGTAAACCGCTAACCCACTCTCGCGCTCTGAGATGCGCATTGGTTGGCAGATCGTCACTGGATTTGTAAAGCCAGTGAGAAGCAATACCGTTATTCGCCATTGCCTCCATTTCTTCGGTACGTATCTGAATTTCGATGGGCACACCATGCATGCCGAACAGCGTGGTGTGCAATGACTGATAGCCGTTCGCTTTGGGGATAGCGATGTAGTCCTTAAAGCGGCCGGGAACAGGTTTATACAGATTGTGAACGGCACCNAGCACGCGATAACANGTGTTTACCGAGTCAACAATGATGCGAAAGGCATAGACATCCATGATGTCAGAGAAAGATTTGCGTTTGATTCGCATCTTTTCGTAGATGCTGTAGAGATGCTTTTCCCGGCCGATTGTCCGACCGGGGAGGCCTTCGCGTTCCANGCAGGCTTCCAGTGATGTCTGAATCTGCGACACGATTTCCTTGCGGTTGCCGCGTATGTGCCNTATCGCAGCATTAATACGCTGCGCTCTCATGGGATAGAGTGCAGCAAAGCCCAGATCCTCGAACTCGATTCTCACGTTGTTCATCCCCAGACGGTTGGCGATGGGCGCGTAGATATCCAGAGTTTCGCGGGCGATGCGCCGTCGTTTGTCCGGNGTCAGCACTTCGAGTGTGCGCATGTTGTGGAGGCGGTCAGCGATCTTGACCAGAATCACGCGCAAATCTTTGGCCATTGCCATGGCCATTTTCTGAAAGTTCTCGGCCTGCGCTTCAGCGCGGCTGCTGAAAGTGATTTTATTGAGTTTACTGACACCATCTACCAGATCGGCGACGGTATTCCCGAACTGGTTCTTTATTGCGGTCTTGGTGATGCCGGTGTCTTCGATCACATCATGCAGCATGGCGGCCATCAGCGACTGATGGTCCATNTGCATCTCAACCAGTATGCCGGCGACCGCCAGCGGATGGGTCACATAAGGTTCGCCGCTTCGCCGGAACTGCCCTTCATGAGCTTGCTCGGCGTAGTAGTACGCTCTTCGAACGCTGTTGACCTGGTCGACCTGCAGATAGTTAGACAGATCGCCGGCCAGAGAGCCAATGCTTTCAGAAACTGGGGCTTGTATGTCTCGACTCCTGTGGCGGATGCGGGGGCTAGATTTCGGCGGTAGGCATGTCGTCCTGCTGNTCGGCGACGGCTTCAGCNATTTCCTCTTCGACCTCTTCCAGCTCAACACTGGGNTTTTCGATCAGTATTTCATTCGTTATGAGGCCGTCGGCAATTTCGCGCAGAGCCACAACGGTAGGCTTGTCGTTAGCCGCTGAGACCATGGGGTCTTTGCCTTCTATCTGAATCTGCCGAGCGCGTTTGCTCGATACCATGACGAGTTCAAAGCGATTGTCGACCTTATCCAAACAATCTTCTACCGTAATTCGTGCCATTCTTCATCACCTACTGTGTGGTCGAGGGCGCATCAGTGACATCGTTGGGTGCGCAACTTTTAGGACAGCGAGTTTACTTAATTTCGCGTAATATTGCATATATTTTGGTCAACTAGTCTTCCGACAGACTTGCCAGCAGCGGCCGGAGCCGGGCCTCTTGGGCTTCCACCCTGAGACTCCAGGCTTGGATGATAGCGCGCATCTCATCCAGAGCGGTCTTAAAGTCCTTATTGACCACCAGAAAATCGGCGTCTGTGACGCGCTGCATGACGGCTCGAGCTTCTTCCATGCGCCTGGTAATGATGGCGTCATCGTCTTGTGCGCGTTTGCGCAGTCTGTCGGTGAGTGCCTCGAGTGATGGCGGAACGATGAAAATGTAGCAGCTTTGCGGAAACTGCGCCCTGACCTGAGCAGCGCCCTGCCAGTCGATCTCCAGAATAACGGTCAGCCCTTCCTCGAGCTGCTCAGTCACCCATTTTTTTGAGGTGCCGTAGTGGTGGCCGTAAACCTCAGCACTTTCCAGGAAGTCTCCTGCCTCCAGCATGCTNAGAAAGCGGGCCTTTTCAATGAAGTGATAATTGATGCCGTCCTGCTCTTTCGGGCGTTTTGACCGTGTGGTGTGGGAAACAGACACGCAGAGGCGATCGTTTTCGCGGATTAATGCGTCAACTAGTGAGGTCTTGCCTGCACCCGATGGCGCAGATACGATAAACAGTTCTCCCTTTGCCATTCGCCTACTCAATGTTCTGAATCTGCTCTCGCATCTGCTCAACGAGCACTTTTATCTCAACGGCGCTGCGTGTCGTCTCAACAACAATGGATTTTGAGGATAAGGTGTTGGCTTCACGATTGAGTTCCTGCATCAGAAAATCAAGGCGACGCCCTTTCTGCCCATCGGCTTTGAGCACGCGCTCTACCTCGCNGAGGTGGGCGTCGAGGCGATCCAGCTCCTCATCCACGTCTGCTTTCTGTGCCAGAAGGGCCACTTCCTGCTCGAGGCGGGTGGGTTCCAGCTCAGCTTTCAATTCTTCTAGCTTTTGCTGCAGTGATTGTCGTTGTGCGGCGAGGATGTCAGGCATTTTACTCCGCAACTCCGCCACCAACAGCCTGATCAGCGTGATGCGCTGTCCTAACAGGCTTTCTAGCTCACGTCCTTCCCGCTCACGTGTTGCGACCAGCTCGGCTAATGCTGACTGCAACAGGCCCAGGGCGGCAGCTTCGAGCATCTCGTTATCAAGCGTCTGTTCGGCAATGACACCAGGCCATCGCAGGATATCCATGCTGCCCGTTGAGCGCGATTCACCCAGGAATTTCTGAATGCGAACGCTCGCTTCCATTAGTTGCTGAACCAGATCTTCATTGAGGGTAATGGTGCTGCCGGGAATTTCTTGCGCGGTGTAACGCANCTGGCACTCGACTTTGCCGCGTGAAACNGCTTTGCGNACTCGTTCCCGAACCTGGTTTTCCAGGCTGCGGAAAATGTCCGGCAATCTGATGCTTGTTTCGAGATAGCGGTGATTGACTGAACGGATTTCCCAGGTNAGGGANCCCCATTCCTGTTCTGATTGCTGCCGGGAAAAGGCGGTCATGCTTGATGTCATAATTGCGACTCTCAACTGCTTAAAGCACATTCTATCCCAACTCATAACTGGGCGCAGTGTTAACCGGTCATGGCCTTGCGTTTGGATTTCCCGCATAATTCTCGCCCTGAAAATGTCCACCCAATGGCAATCCCTATGTCTCAATTCAATCGACCCAGTAACCGGAATCCCGGTCAGCTTCGTGAGATTAAAATTACTCGGCACTACACCAAACACGCCGAGGGCTCCGTGCTGGTGGAGTTCGGTGACACCAAAGTGCTGTGCACTGCCTCCGTTGAGGCCTCAGTGCCCAGATTCCTCAAAGGCACAGGTCGAGGTTGGGTGACTGCTGAATACGGGATGCTGCCGCGATCCACTGGTAGCCGAATGGACCGGGAAGCAGCTAGGGGTAAACAGTCTGGTAGAACGCAGGAAATTCAGCGCCTGATCGGTCGAGCCTTGCGCGCAGCGGTGGATCTGACAGCACTGAGTGAAAACACCATCAAGATAGATTGTGATGTGATTCAGGCTGATGGCGGCACCCGAACGGCTTCGATTACGGGTGGCTGTGTTGCTTTGGTGGATGCCCTGAACTTTATGGTTGAACACAAGATGCTGGCTGAATCGGCCCTGAAGCAAATGGTGGCATCTGTTTCCGTGGGTATTTTTCAGGGTCAGCCGATACTGGATCTGGATTATGCCGAGGATTCAAATGCCGAAACCGACATGAATGTGGTTATCACAGAGAATGGCGGTTTTATCGAACTCCAGGGTACCGGAGAAGACGGAGAGTTCACCCATAATCAATTGAATGCAATGGTTGCCTTGGCCGAGGCAGGGATTAAACAGTTGCTGGCCATTCAGCAGGCGAGTTTGGCTTGCGCCAGGGCGGTTGTCCCGTCATGAGGGGCGGGTGAAATGAAAAACTATCAGAAAGAGTTCCTGCATTTCGTCATTGAAAACAGCATTCTGCGCTTTGGTGAATTCACCCTGAAGTCGGGGCGTGTCAGTCCTTATTTTTTCAACGCGGGGTTGTTTAGCACAGGCTCCAAACTCGGGTTTCTGGCTCAGAGTTATGCCGCCGTAATTGCCGACCTTACTAAGGATTATGATGTGCTGTTCGGCCCCGCATACAAAGGAATTCCGCTCGCCGCTACGACGGCCTTGTCTCTGGCTACCCGGCATGGTGTCGATAAACCCTACTGTTTCAACCGCAAAGAAGCGAAAGATTATGGGGAGGGTGGTTTCATTGTGGGGGCACCGTTAACCGGGCGGGTGCTCGTCATTGATGATGTGATTACAGCGGGAACAGCCATCCGCGAGGCCGTCGAGATTATTCAGTCTGCCGGTGCTCAGTTGGCCAGCATTGCGGTTGCGATGGATCGCCAGGAAAGGGGTCTCGGCGAAACTTCGGCAATTCAGGAGATTGAGCAAACCTATGGCATTGAGGTAGCGCACATCATCAGTTTGCAGAACATTATTGACTTTCTGCAGGATGCAGAAGATGAAGCGCTTGCGGAGCATTTGCCTGCAGTGGAACGCTACCGCAGCGAATATGGCGTCTAGCCAGCGGAAGCGGTGACAGGATTGGTGTCTGCGGAATACGGCGTCAGCAGGTGGCTGCTCAAAAAGTGCCACTGAAGCTCCCAATTCTCCAGTGGGGACTCCTGAAATTCGCTTCTCACGAACTGTATTAGGCGGCCTTCACAGCTGGCTAACAGCAAATTGGCCAGCGCTGCAGCTGAAATACTAGGCTTCAAGCCTTCCCGAATTTGTGCCTCCCGCAGTACCTGTTTGAGCTGGGCCTCGAGACGGCTGAAAAACTGGGCGATCCGTTCTCGCAGCCGTTCGGTTTCTCCGGCCAGCGCATCACCGGTTAAAAGGCGCGTCATGCCGGGGTTTTTGGCGGAGAAGGTCAGGAGCAGAGTTAGTATTTTCTGACAACGTAACTCTGCGTCGGACTCTTCTTTTAAAATTCGGGAAATCCGCTGAAACAGCGTGTCCTCGATAAATTTGATCAAGCCTTCAAACATGCGCGCCTTGCTTGGGAAATGCCGATACAGCGCTGCTTCGGATACGCCCACTTCTTTGGCAAGAGCAGCGATAGTGATTCGTTCACCAGGGGATGTTTCAAGCATCCTCGCCAGTGCCTGCAGGATCTGGTCTTTGCGCGAGACTTTGTTGACCTTGCTGATGTTTGTCATAGGTTCTGGAAATCTTCTGCAGTTACGGTTTGCCGGAATTTGATGGTTGTTTGCTGCGTCTTGCCTGAGTAATCAAAGTGCCTACACCCTCATCGGTAAATATCTCCAGAAGGACAGCATGTTCGACCCGGCCATCAATAATATGTGCGCTGGCAACACCGCCTTTGACCGCCTTAAGCGCGCACTCCACTTTGGGTAACATGCCGCCCTCTAGGGTTTTATCGGCAATTAAACTGGCAACTTGCCTTACGCTGAGGCCCGTCACTACATTTCCCTTTTTATCCAGCACGCCAGCAACATTGGTGAGCAGAATCAATTTTTCGGCACTGAGGACTCGGGCGATCTCGCCGGCGACGGAATCGGCGTTGATGTTGTAGCTGGCGCCCTTGTCATCGGCTCCGATCGGCGCGATCACCGGGATAAAGTCGCTGCGTTTGATCACTTCCAGAACTTCTGTATTTATTTCGACGACCTCACCTACCTGGCCGATATCGAGGACATCCTGATTGGCGCTTCTGCCTTTCAGGCGCAGTTTTTTTGCCTTGATGAGATTGCCATCCTTGCCGGTGAGCCCCACAGCCTTGCCCTGATTCTTGTTCAGCAGGCTGACTATTTCCGTATTTACCAAGCCGCCAAGAACCATCTCAACGACATCCATAGTCTGACTGTCTGTTACCCGNAGCCCATCAATAAAGTTCGATTCGATGTTGAGCTTTTCCAGCAGGTCGCCTATCTGTGGTCCCCCGCCATGNACCACGATTGGATTCATTCCGACGAGTTTCATCAGCACAATATCTCTGGCAAAGCTATTTTTGAGCNTTTCATCAACCATCGCGTTGCCGCCGTACTTGACCACTACGGTTCGGCCAGTGAATTTCTGTATNTAAGGCAGCGCTTCGGTGAGTACCTCAGCGATAGTTTTGGCACGATTTAGGCTCATTGACATAGCAATACAAAGCGCCCCTGACTGGTTTCAAATATTCAGCTCAATGCTATTATCTGCGNGCTGAATCAAAGCTTTAAACTGCGACTGNATACGCTGCAGNGCGCTNTCTGTCANNGCTTCAAACCTGAANAGCAGAGCAGCGCTGGTATTGGATGCGCGCACGAGTCCCCAACCGTCATCAAACTCAAGGCGTAAGCCGTCGATCAGCAGTTTTTTGCCCGTCACACCTTCAGCCGCTTCGAGTATCTTGTCCATCAGGCGGTGTTTGTCTTGTTCGCAAACTTCAAGCCTGATTTCTTCGGTAGCGAATGACTGGGGAAAGGTTCTAAATTTTTCGTCACAGCTNCCGGGGTGTCTGGTGAGCAGCTCCAGAATCCTGGCAGCGGCATACATGCCATCGTCAAATCCAAACCAGCGGTCTTTAAAAAAAATATGTGCTGAAAATTCACCGCCAAGCGGCGCTGCTGTCTGTTCGATTTTTTGTCGCATGAGCGAATGCCCGCTCTTGTGCATGACCGGTTGCAAACCGAGTTTCTCAATCAAGTTGCCGAGCTCTCGCGAGCACTTCACATCGTAAACAACGGTGGCGCCCGGGTACTGTTCAGCGAGACTTTCGACCAGCAACATGAGTAAGCGGTCTGCCGGAATAATGTTGCCCTGATCAGTCACCAGGCCCACACGATCGCCATCGCCATCGAAAGCCANCCCCAAATCGGCTCCTTCANTGATCACCGCTGCTTGCAGAGCCGTTAAGTTTTCTGAGCGTGTGGGGTCAGGCTCATGGTTGGGAAACCTGCCGTCTACTTTACAAAACAGCTCTATCACTTCGCAGCCTAGTTTGATGAACAGATCAGGGGCAACAACAGCTGCAACGGCATTGCCGCAGTCAACGACTATCCTGAGTGGACGGAGCAAGCGGACTCTTTGCAGAACCTCACTGACATATCTNTGCTGGATNTCCAGAGTTTCATAACTGCCGTGACCACGTCTTAGGGTCNGTTTTTCAATTCTCGTGCGAATTGCCGCGATTTGCCTCTCTGTCAGTGGCGACCGCCGAAACACTACCTTTATGCCGTTGTAATGCGCAGGGTTATGACTCGCAGTCAGCATGACACCTGAATTTAGATGGGTAGTGTGCGCTGCAAACTGCATCAGGGGGGTAGGCACCATCCCTAAATCCACGACGTTGACACCAGAACTCCTCAGCCCTGCNATGAGGGCCNTGGACAGAACNGGGCTCGAAAGCCGNCCATCNCGAGCGACCAGTAACTCGNTGATGCCCGCGTTAANCGCNTCGCTGCCGATGCTCTGACCGATCAGTTCAATATTGTCTGCGTTCAGCTGCTGATCAACGACGCCTCGAATGTCATACGCTCGGAAGATNGCCGGAGGCGGCGGGTTGAGGGATGNTTGGATTTCNTCAGTCACGCNGCATTCGGGTTCAAGGTAAAGTATCACCAGGACATCAGGTGGCTAGGTTTCGGATGGATGTGGTTTTTGCTCAAGGTATTTGGCGATCAGCTCAATTATCAGCCGNGCGATGCTCACCTTGCTGCCGGGGCCAAGAGTTTGCTGGCTATGCCTAGTAAGTGCAGTGACTGTCACCTCATCGCTATTGAAGGTTTCTGTAGCCTTATTGGCGAATAATAGATCTAGGCCCTTGCGCTTCAGCTTCTCCTCGCCATGTGCTTCGAGTTTTTCGGTTTCCGCTGCAAATCCTACGACAATGGGGCCGTCTGGCAGCGCCGCGACGTGGCTAATGATGTCGGGATTCTTCACCAGCGCCAAAGTCATGCTGTCCGCGTTTTTTTTGATTTTTTGCTTTTCAANTGTGGCCGGCCGATAATCCGCGACCGCTGCCACTCCGATGAAGATATCTGTATCAGCCACTCGCTCCATTACTGCGTCTAGCATCTGCTCGGCGCTCTCAACGTCGGTGCGGCGCACCCGGTCAGGCGTGGGCAGATTAACCGGCCCGCTGACCAAGCTAACGTGCGCGCCAGCGTCAGCGGCCTCAGCAGCAAGAGCGAATGCCATCTTTCCGGAGCTGTGGTTACTGATAAAGCGAACAGGGTCTATCGCTTCGCAAGTCGGGCCGCCGGTGATGAGCACTTTTTTCCCGGTCATCCGAGTGGTTTCGAACATTCCGGCGCAGCGGTCTGCGATTTCCTGTGGCTCGATCATTCTGCCCAGGCCCACGTCACCACAGGCCTGTTCGCCTGACGCTGGACCCCAGATATTAATGCGCCGATGCTGCAGGGCTTCAAGATTGGTCTGGGTAATGTCGTCGGCCCACATGGTCTGATTCATCGCCGGCGCGATGGCAATCTGAGCGGTGCTGGCAAGGACTAGCGTCGTCAGCAGATCGTCAGCCTGCCCGTGAGCCATCCGGGCTATGAAATCTGCTGTGGCCGGTGCAACAATAATAAAGTCGGCCCAGCGGGCCAGTTCGATGTGCCCCATGCCTGCCTCGGCCTCGGGATCCAGTAAATCAAGATGCACCCGATGACCGGACAGAGCCTGCATGGTTAGGGGCGTGATGAACTCAGTGGCGGAAGGCGTCATGGCGACGTGGACTTCTGCCCCCGCCCTGACGAGAAGGCGGGCAAGTTCGGCGCTCTTGTACGCAGCGATGCCGCCGGTTATGCCGAGCAGGATGCGCTTGTTAGTGAGGCTTAACATGGTAGCCGCTGAATCCTGGGGGCTGTCACCTAAAAATGCAAGGATGCGTAGCCTAGCAGTTCAAAAACCTATACGCAATTTAGGTGAAAAGGCGGAATTTGTGAACGATCAGGCTATGCTTATCTGAGAAAGCCACCCTTTGAATGGACCGTTTATACCGTTGAAGAAAATCCGTAGTACTCCGACATCTGGTTGGAGATGGAGTCAGCCAATTAGCTTAATGACGTTGAGTTGCTTGCCATCCTACTGGACTCGGGTTCCGCAACGGGACGCGCGATGAACATCGTGAGAGAAGCTTGTCGCAGTGGGGTTGGGATCCGCGGTGTCTTTGCGCGCAACAGAGAGCTTGCTCAGAATACGAAGGAAGTGGGCCCCGCCGGAGCGGCTGAACCGAGTGAGGCGGACATCACTCCGACCCTGCGACTGCAAGTCGCACTGAATACTGCAGACATTCGGGTGCTGGATCATCTGGTGCTGTCCGAGCAAGATGTGGTGTCGCTTTCCGAGCGACTGTTGATAGGTTGAATCGTTCAGATCGCCCGCCTTCAGGTGGCATAAGGCGTCTCAACATGTCTTGATATTAGCAGAGTGTTTTGGTATAAAACGGGCTCTTTTTTCCCGCACAAAGCCATCCGGGTCAGCGGGGGCTCAAGTACTGACAATAGACTAAGCTCCAACAAGACGAGGCAATACCATGTCTAGGGTTTGTATGGTAACCGGCAAGAAGCCTGTTACAGGTAATAATGTTTCACACGCGAATAACAAGACTCGACGTCGGTTTTCTCCTAACTTGCACACCCATCGTTTCTGGGTTGAGTCGGAAAATCGCTTCGTCAAGCTGCGCGTTTCAACCAAGGGCATGCGCACCATCGACAAGCTGGGGATAGATATCGTACTGGCAGACATTCGTCGGAAGGGCGTTCAGGTCTAGTCTGCGTCGCGCGAAATCGGAGGAAATCCCATGAGAGATAAAATCAAGCTGGTGTCGAGCGCAGGGACTGGACACTACTACACTACAGACAAGAACAAGCGAACAATGCCTGACAAGATGGAGATCAAGAAGTTTGACCCCGTCGTTCGCAAGCATGTGATCTACAAAGAGTCGAAAATTAAATAGGCACAAAGACCAGACAAAACAAAGCATAAAAAAGCCGGCTTTGCGTCGGTGCCGCTTCTCTACTATTTCCCTTTGCTAAGCCGCTTACTTAATCGGGCTGTAATCGCTTTCAGTTTGGGGTCCTCATCAAATTCGGATCTTAACTTTCCAACGGTGGTGGACACTGTGCCATAACGCTGAAGCTTGAACAGTTTGGCGATTGACTGAAGCGTCACTGCAGACAGCTCCTGACACAGGTACATGGCTACCCAACGCGGCACGTTCTTCGAGCCGGGGCCACGTGCTGCCTTGTAGATGCTGGCTTCAGATACCTTGAACTGCTTTGCAACCGCTGTGATGATCTGCTTGCAAGAGGGTCTCCACTTTGCGTTCGCACCCCGCGAAATCCCGCGCACAGCAGTCGCCGATCTCTTGCGTTTCGCGGCGGCCTTGAATTTCGCGTCACCCATTACGGACGACAGGTTTTTTTTGCCGTAAAAACCGGCCATTTCTTCGTCGACCTCTTGAGCAATAAACCGCTTGTAGGCTACGGCCCGCTTAGCTGCTGTCACTTTCAGCTTTTTTAAGATCTCGTCCCGCTTAAACCACGCTGGCGGCTTCGCTTTACGCGTGAAGTAGCCGTAACTGCTATAGTCGTAGCTGGCGCGATCCTTCGGCTTAACCTTGCAATGCATAAAGCGCGATAGCGGTAACAGGTATTTATCTGCCTGTATCAGGACTGCTTTGTACCTGCCGCGGAACAGTGAACCCTCAATGCCTTTCATACGCTGAAAATNNTGGGTGTACAGCCCATCTACCTGGCGCATGAAGCGACTTAGGTTTCCTTCGGGCGTTTTGATCAAAAGGTGATACTGGTCGCGCAGCAGNCAAAATGAGTGAACTTCAACGTTCAGTCGTGCGCAAGTTTCAGCCAGCCCNTNCAAGAAGGCTTCATAGTATCTAGCGGAAGGGAAAACACGTTGACCGTCTGATCCATAATTGGACACGTGNTAAACGGCGTCCGGATATTCTATTCGTAAGGGTCTGGCCATGATTGTTCTCGACTTGAAAAAAAAATAGAGTTAGAGCTGACCCTAAAGGCCAATGTTGTAGTGATAACCAAATACGGTGCAGTCGTCAACCAGTAACGCAGCAGGCCAGACGGTCGGCCTTATTTTCGCTGGCTTTCCCGCGGATCGGCGGGCAATTGTGTCACTGTCACGAAGGGACTTCTGCAATCATAATGCGAGGCTTGACCCCTTTATGCATGCGCCATTTCACGAGCCTGATGGGGAAAAGGCCCCGAGCGCTCAGGGTTTGTTCGCCAGAACGATCGCCCGCTTCGGAGATGGGTACCCTTCGACAGTCTGGCTGGGATTGCCCGCCATCAATGCGGAGTCCAGAGACTTGAAGGGCATCCATTCGGTCGGGCGCTGCTCNNTCAGTCCAGTCGTGCTCTCATCAACCACTCTTACGTTAATNAACCCGCAGCGATCGAGCCATTGCGACACACTCGGAACAGANGGGATGAACCAGACATTAGACATGCGCGCGTATCGGTCTTGCGGCATCAGGCTGTAGCCTGCCGGTCCGTCGACCACAATCGTCTCCAGAACCAGCTCGCCGCCACCGCAGAGGCAATCCTTGAGCTGAAGCAGGTGGTCGATCGGTGAACTTCGATGATAAATCACCCCCATTGAGAACACCGTGTCGAAGTGNGGCAGCGGTCTTGGCATCTCTTCCAACGGGATCGGCAGCAACACGGCATGATAGTCAGGAAGNAAATGCGTTAAGGCGCAGAATTGCNCAAAGTAGGCCATGTGAGGCTCCAGACCGACAACCAGCTCCGCCCCAGCCGAAACCATNCGCAGGCTGAAATACCCATTCCCGCTGCCGACATCCAGNACCGTGCGGCCCTCCAGCGGCGCGATCAGGTGCTCGAGCCGGGACCACTTCATGTCGCAGCGCCACTCGGTGTCAATCTCAATGCCAAACAGATCGAAGGGCCCTTTGCGCCAGGGAATGAATTCCTTGAGCTGCTCTCTCAGAGCCGACTGTTCAGCGGCTGTAAGATCGCTGGATTGGCCGATACGTATGGCGTCTTCTATATGAATCTTGGACGGCGTGTGGCAAGGCAGCCGAGCAAGATGTTGGCGCCATCTGGTCCAGTCTCCCTGTTTGATTCCGTCAAGAAACGACTCAGACACGAATGGCAACAGTGGGTTCAGCCTGGATTGCCCTGCNTCCNGCAAGATTTTCTGAAACACCTTGATGTTCGCCTGGTCGCNCAAGAGGTTCACTTGACTGCGACAAGTGAGGCAAAATTGAAACATTGAAACCAGACNTCGAGGGCGCTGAAACCGGCAGCACTCAGGCGCTGTCGGTGATCGTCAAGGGTTTCCGGAACCAGCACGTTTTCCAGAGCGGTNCGCTTTTGCGCGATTTCCATCTTGCTGTAGCCCATCTGCTGCTTGAAGTTGTAATAAAGCTCCGTGAACAATTTATTTAGGTCAGGATCTGGAAACTCAATTTTCTCAGAAATGATGAGAATGCCACCGGGGCGGAGACCCTCATGAACCTGTTTTATGAGAGCGTCTCTTGATGCCTTGGCCACGAACTGCAANGTAAAATTCAGNACCACCATCGAGGCGTTGATAATTTCAACATCGACCATGTCTGCGCACTGNGCCACAATCTGGGGCGTTCCGCTGCTCCGCAGTCTGTCCTGAAGTCTGCTGATCATGGCCTNAGAGTTATCAATGGCATGAATCCGATAGTCCTGGCAGCTTACTTGCTTNGCCATGGCGAAGCTGGCAGTGCCCAGGCTGCAGCCAAGATCGTAGATNGCNGACCCTTCCTGGCAGTGCCTGTTNGCCATGACGCCGATCATCGAAATAATAGTGCGATAACCAGGTATCGAGCGGCTGATCATGTCATCGAAGACACTGGCGACGCTGTCATCAAAAACGAAATCGCCAGCCGTTCGTCGCGCGGTAAATAACTGATCTCTTGATTGGTCGAATTCTGACACGATCCTTGTCANCTTCCCGGTTGATTNATGAACGCTGCAGCANGCCTGTTGTNTGCAAGAGGCGATTCACTTATGTTAAGACTAAGAACGCTGCGAGCCTGTCATCCTATTATCCCGGTATCTGTGACCCATTCAAACTTGAAAGAGTCAGCACTACTCGTCAGGCATATTACTCTGTTGGAAGCGCTCGAGGTTTCGCACGGCGTCCTCGATCTCGCCTGCGGCTCTGGTCGCAACGGCCGATATGTCCTCAGTCGGGGCCTGCCCGTGGTTTTCGCCGACATTGATGGTGAGAAACTGGCGAGTCTCAGCGCTGTGGACGTTCCGGATCCCGCTATGATGACGCTGTGGGAAGTCGATTTTGAACAGAAGACAAACAACCCGCTGGCTGGCAAAACTTTTGATGCAATCTTGGTATTCAATTACCTGCACCGCGCTTTGATAGACAGAATCAAGCAGGCAGTCAGGCCCGGAGGGCTCGTGTTTTATGAGACATTNACCGAGCAGCAACGCCGATTCGGACGTCCTAGCAATCCGGACTATCTGCTCAAACCCGATGAGCTTAAAGCCTGGTTCGAGACGTGGCAGATCATTTATTGTGAAGAACAGGAGCGAGCTAATCCCCCAAGCCACGTTGCGAGTCTGGTTGCCCGAAAACCCTGAGCGTGCGGTCTTCTGAAANCATGTCATCTTGCAACGCATCGAGGATACGCCAGTTTGCTCCTGCACTCGGTCGCGCTATNTCAGAGTCTTTCAGCTGTGAAGTTCAGCGCAGCAAGCGNAAGACNCTGGCGCTCTATGTTAAGCCCGGNAAGCTTATCGTCAGGGTTCCTCTGGGNGCGTCGAAAGCCGAAGTNGAAGACTTTGTTNACAGCAACAGAGTCTGGATTGAGAATCGNCTGTCGGNGGAGTCTGCCCGGCAGCAGGAAAGGCTGGTGGTTGAGCATGGTCGTCGGATTTTCTATCGAGCCAGAGAACTGGAGATCGTTTTCAGGCAGGGGGGTAAACAGCGGGTTATGACTGATGGCAGTCAATTAATTATTCAGGGACATCGCCTTACGCCAGCTAAGGCGCGCGAGCAGCTGGAAGACTTCCTTATTGATAAAGCCAGTCATTACATAGTTCCCAGAGCCAGAGGACTTGCCCGTTACCTGGGCGTTGAGCATAAGATTTCGCAAATCAAGCTACGTAAAACCAAGTCGAAGTGGGGACACTGCACCTCCCAGGGGGTGCTGCAGTACAACTGGCTCATCATGCTCGCGCCCCACAGCATCATCGATTACATGATTGCACACGAGGTCTGCCACCTGATACATATGGATCATTCGAAACGCTTCTGGGTGCTGGTTAACTCAGTTTGCCCGAAGTACGAACAATACATTCGCTGGCTCAAGGAGCATGAGCATCGCTTTTGGTTCTAGGTTAAGAGCCGGCCTTTTCAAACACTAGATCCCAAACTCCATGTCCCAGGCGCCGGCCCCGTTGTTCAAATTTTGTTTCCGGCCTGGCAGGCATGTCGCAGTAGTTTCCTGCTCCAGCGCAATTGATGAGCGACGGCTCGTTCTCCAGCACTTCAATCATGTGCAGTGCGTAGGCTTCCCAGTCGGTAGCAAGGTGTAGTAACCCACCTTTAGCAAGCCGCGTCGCCAGCAATTCAACAAACTCCGCTTGGATGATGCGTCTCTTGTGATGGCGTTTTTTTGGCCATGGGTCCGGGAAAAATATAAGCAACCGCTCCACACTCTGCAAGTCAAAACAATTTGCAATGATTTCAGTGGCGTCATGGCACATGATTTTTAGGTTCTGTAAATTGTTCTGTGCAATACCATGAAGCAGCTTGCCGATTCCCGGCCTATGCACCTCAATCCCCAGAAAGTTTGACTGCGGATCTGCCTGTGCCATTTTTAGCAGTGAGTCTCCCATGCCGAATCCAATCTCTACGGTGAGCGGTCGGGACTCGGCAAAGTGCTTCTTCAAGTCAAGTGGGCCCGCTTCATAGGGGATCAAGTGGGTATCCCAATGCTGTTCCAGTGCCTTGCGCTGAGAGTCAGTAGCCCGGCTTGCTCGAATCACGAAGCTGCGTATCGGGCGATTTGAAGGATTAGGGCTCATGCACAATTAGGCTCATAAAAACCACATTCGCTCGCTGCGTCTTGTCGTTGGCCTGAACCGGCGCTGACAATCTAAAACGTGTCTGAGGTGTCAAAAAATGTTCCGTCCACCGGCGAAGATGCGTTGGCATATAGTCTTCTCGGCATTCGTCCGGCGAGATACGCCTCACGACCCGCCTCGATGGCTTTGCGCATTGCCGAGGCCATCAGGATCGGATTCTGGGCCTCAGCTATCGCAGTGTTCATTAAAACCCCGTGACAGCCCAATTCCATTGCAATGCTCGCATCGGACGCAGTTCCCACTCCGGCATCGACAATGACGGGAACCTGAGCATTCTCCAGAATCATTCGAATATTGTAGGGGTTGCAGATTCCCAGCCCAGAGCCGATGGGTGCGCCCAGCGGCATCACTGCGACGCAGCCGATCTCTTCCAGTCGTCTGGCAACGAGAGGGTCATCGCTGGTGTAGACCATCACATCAAAGCCCTCCGTGACGAGGGTTTCTGCAGCAGACAGTGTTTCCGTTACGTTAGGGTAAAGCGTTTTCTGGTCTCCCAGAACTTCCAGTTTCACCAGCTTGTGGCCGTCGAGGAGTTCTTGTGCCATTCGGCAGGTCCGCACAGCGTCCTCGGCGGTATAGCAGCCGGCGGTGTTAGGCAGGATGGTGTACTTTTCAGGTGAGATGATGTCGAGCAGGCTCGGCTCATCTTTGTCTTGACCTAGGTTCACCCTTCGGATGGCGACGGTGATCATCTCAGCGGCACTGGCTTCCAGCGCAGCGTGATTCTCTTCGAAGTTTTTGTACTTGCCACTGCCGATGATCAGGCGAGAGTGATACTCCACTCCACCAATAATAAATGGCCTGTCTTGCCGTGCGCTCATGGTGAGTTCCTTATCCTCCGCCTATCGCCTGCACGATTTCAATGCTGTCCAGATTGCTGATTCGCTGGGAGCTGAACTGACTGCGCGGGACGATGTTACCGTTTACCTCCACGGCAATTCGTCCTTTAGTCATGCCTAGATCCTGAAGCAGGTCTCGAAGAGACAACTCCGCCTCAAGCGTCCTTGTTTTGCCGTTTACGGTAATCGCTATTGTCATTGTGGCGACTCACCCTGCTGCATGTTTGAAGACAAACAGAGCCAGGCGAGGCTTGCCCACCCGCCAAGAAACCCCAGACCTCCAATCGGCGTGATGGCTCCCAGCCAACTCAGGCCCGTCGCGCCGAGCAGATAGAGACTGCCGGCAAATAACACAATACCCACTGCAAACAGGCTCGCTGGAATCCAGAAAAGCTTCTGCGCGGGATTTTGTCCCGCAAGCAGCCCGTTGCAAAACAGCGCTAGAGTGTGGAACAGATGGTATTGCACGCCCGTCTCAAAAACCCCCATTGTCTTTTCATCTGCGATCGTCTCGAGAGCATGTGCGCCAAACGCACCCAGGGCAACGACAAGAAAGCCGTTGAGACTGGCAAAGGTAAGAATGTATCGAGCCATTTTTCGCCGGTCACGATGAAGTAGTTGGTATTATACCCTGCTGCGCGATGCTCTTGGCCTGCGTTTCTAGGCAGACATAAAAAGGCCGCTTGGGTAGCGGCTTTTCATAAACGAGNTTTTGGTGTTAGGGCAATTCGTCGGANCGATCAGGCTTCCATGCGAGCCTTGATCTTGTTCATCGCGTTTTTTTCCAGTTGACGAATGCGCTCCGCGGACACGCCATATTTACCGGCCAGATCGTGGAGAGTTGCCTTTTCGTCACTCAACCAACGGCTACGCAGAATATCCTGGCTGCGATCGTCCAGGCCGCCCAATGCGAGCATCAAGCTGTTGTTGGTCGTTTCCTCCCACTCGGCTTCCTCAAGATTCTCAGCAAGATCTGAACTCTGGTCTTCAAGGCAGTAAGCCGGCGCTCGATAGGCTGTATCGTCATCACTGTCAGGCTCGGCATCGAAAGAAGTGTCGTAAGCACTCATGCGACCCTCCATCTGCCTGACAACTTTGGGGTCTACGCCAAGATCCTGTGCAACTGCATGGGTTTCTTCATTGTTTAGCCAACCCAGCTTTTTCTTGGAGCTGCGAAGGTTGAAGAAAAGTTTGCGTTGGGCTTTGGTCGTGGCGACCTTGACGATGCGCCAGTTGCGTAAGATGTACTCGTGCATTTCGGCTTTGATCCAGTGCACAGCAAACGAAACAAGGCGAACGCCCACTTCCGGATTGAAACGCTTTACTGCCTTCATCAGACCGACATTTCCTTCTTGAATCAGGTCGGCCTGGGAGAGGCCATAACCCGAGTAGGTCTTAGCCATGTGAACCACAAAACGCAGGTGCGCCATGACTAGTTGCCGTGCTGCATCCACATCATCATCGTAGTAATACTGTTTGGCTAACTCGAGCTCATGCTCAGGCGTCAGCACAGCGATGCTGTTTACCGATGCAATGTAGGCAGTCAGGTCGCGGCCCGGAGTGATCGGGTCAATGACTTGTAAATCTTTACCTGTGCTCATGGTGGCAAGTGCGTTCAACTGCTGTTACCCAACTAGACTGTCGATCATAACATTTTTCGTTTAGTCATGCCATTTCGCATAGCTGCACGGATTTGTCGGGCGTTATGTGTTTGGACCGAATTTAATACGATCCTAACAGCACGCCTGGATTTCTTGTGTGCTTTCATCTTGTAAACTCTTTATAGGGCTCAAAGCAGTCTTTTCAAGGGGGAAGGGCGCAAGGTCAGCTGATTGGTCGGGCTTGTCGCTGAAAATCGTTTAATGTTCAAGAACTAAGTGTTAAATGTAGCGATCTTCCTGGAAACAGAGAAAAAAGCAGCGAGCCATCCGATGCCGGCACCAAGCAGTATCATGGCAAGATTCTGGCCAAAACTGAGGCCGGCTACCGCAAAGTCAGTCTGATATAGCAGTGTCAGCGCTTTGACCGCTATCCTGAGCTGATGTCCGAGTGCCGCAGTCAGAAGGCAGGCCAGAGTGCCGCCTGCCGCCCCGAGAAAGACGCCGAAATACAGAAACGGGCGGCGGACATAGGCATCTGTACCTCCAAGTTGCATGGTGATGCGGATTTCCTCGCGCTTGCTCTGCACGCCACCCTCTACTGTGTTGTTGATAATTAACAGCAAACCACTGANCACGATCAGGGACAGTGCAAATGACATGGTGTCCAGGAGGCCGAGCCACGCCTCAAGCCGCTGTAACCAGAGAGAGTCCAGCTGAACCAGCTCCACCTCCGGCAGGCTGGCCAGGATCTGCTCAATCTCCCGGGCGGTTGCGATACCAGGCTCATCCGGTCGAACAAGCAGAGCTGCGGGCAGAGGGTTGGACTCNAGCGCATTCAGAATGGGCTTTAAAGTCGTCACTTCACTGAGCTGAGCGAGCGCTGAAGCGGCTGAGACATAACGAATTTCAACGTTAGCAAAAAGAGCNTGTAAGCGCTCACTAATCTCAGAAACCNTGNNATCCGATATATCGGTGGGGAAATAGGCGGTGATTTCAGCCATATCGCCGATCTTTCCGGCCTGCGTCTCGAGGTTTACAGAGATCAGCACTAGCAGGGCAGGCAGCGTCATCGCAACGCCGATCACCAAACTCATGANGCCTGCCGTTAATGGCGCTTTCTTGATACTGGCGACAGTTTGACCAGCGGCTTGTCTGTGCCGCTCGGCAATCAGGCTCACCAACCGGCGCTCGCCCTGCTTTTTAGATCGGCTTGAGCTAAACATGTGAGCTCAGCTTACCGTCGTCAAGCGTCAGGGTTCGGTGTCTGAACTGGCTCAGCAGAGCACTGTCATGACTGGCAATCAGAATGCTGACACCGACAGCACTGAATTGTTCGAATACGGTCAGAATGTCTGCTGAGAGTTCCGGGTCCAGGTTTCCGGTGGGTTCATCGGCGAGAATTATGTGTGGTCGGTTGACGACTGCTCTTGCGATGCCCACCCGCTGCTGTTCTCCGCCCGACAGGTGAGCCGGTGAATATTTTTCCTTGCGCAGAAGCCCGACCTTATCCAGCGCAGCTCTCACTCTGCGTTTAATCTCTCTGTGGGGAAACTCAGCGATTTGCAGGGGCAAAGCCACATTATCAGCCACTGAACGATCGAAAAGGAGCTGATGATCCTGAAAGACGGCGCCAATTTGCCGGCGATGCAGTGCCAGATCAGATTTCGACAGCCCTTTAATGCGTTTGCCTGCTACAAAAAGATTTCCGCCGCTGCAGGTTTCCAGCGCCAAAATCAGGCGCAGGACAGTGCTTTTACCTGCTCCGGAATGACCGGTAAGAAAGACCAGCTCGCCCCTAGTAATTTCAAAACTGACCTTGGAAAGCGCCTCCAGCCCCGGGCCATAACGCATGCTGACGTTTTCGAACTTGATCATGCGTTCTAATCCGAAAACAGCGCGTCGGTAAACTGTTCTGCGTCGAATGGCCGTAGGTCATCGACTTGTTCGCCCACCCCAATGAACCTGATCGGCAAGCCGAGGCGCTCGGCTAGCGCGAAAACGACGCCCCCCTTGGCCGTTCCGTCCAGTTTGGTCAGGGTGATGCCTGACAGAGTGGCCGCCTTATTGAAACTTTCTGCCTGATTCAATGCGTTTTGCCCTGTCGTTGCATCGAGCACCAGCATGATCTCTTGAGGAAAGCGTTCATCCTGCTTTTTCAGCACTCGCACGATTTTTTCCAGTTCGATCATCAGATTTTCTTTGGTATGCAGACGTCCGGCTGTATCGGCGATGAGAACATCGATGTTTCTGGCTTTGGCCGACTGCGCTGCATCGAAAATCACTGAGGCACTGTCTGCCTTGGCAGCCTGCGCTACCACAGGCACGTTATTGCGCTCTCCCCAAGCCTGGAGTTGCTCTACCGCTGCTGCACGGAAGGTGTCTCCTGCAGCGAGCATGACGCTTCGGCCTTCGGCCTGAAATTTCTTCGCTAATTTGCCGATCGTCGTAGTTTTGCCTACCCCGTTAACGCCAACTACTAACAGCACGAAGGGGATTTCAGACTCAGGAATTTGCAGGGGTTTACTGCTGGGTTTGAGTATTGCCTGCAGCTCTTGTTTGAGGCCAGCCAGAAAAGCCTGACCGTCACTCAGCTGTTTGCGATCCAGTTTTTCTCTGAGGTTCCCGATGATCTGGTTAGTGGCCTCGAGACCGACGTCGGCTGAAAGCAGTTGCCCTTCAACGTCATCCAGCACAGCCTGGTCGATAGCCTTCTCTCCCAGCACGAGCGTCTGTACTCCGGCAGTGACGCGACCGCGGGTTTTGGACAGTCCATTTTTCAGGCGGGCAAAGATATCGCCCTCTGCAGGGTTGACAGCTTCCTTANCCGTTGCCGNTTCTTTCGAGTGGATGGGCTTGCTTCTGCCAAACATATCAGTCGCTTCTGCGGATTCGATAATAGCGCGCTATGCTATCACCACCACTGGATATNTTGCACTGTGACAGCTNTCAGCTGACAGGGGTGCGGATAAACGGGGATTTGCTTATTATCCACTGCAACTCAGTTTCGCTAACGCTATGTCTGGTCACAATCAGTTAAGAATTATCGGGGGCAGCCACCGACGCCGGATCATCAGTTTTCCGACCAGCGACGGTATGCGGCCTACCGGTGACCGGATTCGCGA
Source organism: Gammaproteobacteria bacterium (assembly GCA_002691885.1). GTDB lineage: Bacteria > Pseudomonadota > Gammaproteobacteria > Pseudomonadales > Pseudohongiellaceae > UBA9145. The sequence goes on along the minus strand of NZJB01000006.1, from coordinate 161 downwards.
GACCTTGTTTAACTGGCTTGAGCCGGATATTGCCGGCACCAATTGCCTCGATTTATTCGCCGGCAGTGGTGCTCTTGGCTTTGAATCACTGTCGAGAGGCGCTCGAGCAGCAACTCTGCTGGAGACCAATAAAAGCGTTTTCGTGAATTTAAGCGACAACG
>NZJB01000005.1 GCA_002691885.1 Gammaproteobacteria bacterium | reverse complement strand
ACCAGGAACAGAAAGTCTGGTCACACTGCTGAACACTTCCCCGTATTTCTGCCACATGGCATCGGTATAGCCAAGAGCCGTCGCCGCGTGCCGGAAGCAGACAATTATCGCGTACTCATCGTCTGCGCCAGCCAGTTCCGGTCTTCACCCATCGCTCTTCCTCCCTGACAGTGAAGCTGATTCCTACCGATTGGAATATTCCGTGCCGTTAACAGGAATCATCAAATGCGCACCCGAAGTTCCGGATCGCATCATCCAGGGAGTGCCCTGGCCTGCGAGGGAATTGTCTCGCTGCGAGCCGGTCGGCATGCCCAGTTGTTCCGCAGTCGCGTTGGGAAGCGACACCACAAACAAATACTGGATGCGATCTGCAGTATCAAAGCGTCGATAGCTCAATGCACCGAACTGACGCGGAGGAATGTCACCGGCATCTTCAGCGCGTTGCAGCGCCATCTGTAGTTCGTCACCTTCCATACCCTGCGCAGATAACTTGGCCTGCAGGTCACGTCTCGCGCGCTGAGAAACAGGTCCGCAGCGGGTGAAACCCTCTTCGTCAGTGGGCTGGCATTCAACGTGGTTACCGCCGACTTTAAGAGTCACACGATTGCCTTCATCGTCATAGGTATAGACAGTCGCTTCAGCGCGAAGATCCATTGGCAGCGGCGAGAGAGCCTTGTCAATGGTCGCCTGGTCAGTCTGCGCGACGGCGCCTGTGGCACAGAGCAGGCCTGCCGTAATCAAATCAGCAGTGTGTTTAATTCTTTTCATAGCAATCTCCCCTGAGCTATGGTGTAGGGTTGCCTTGTTATTCAACATTATTCACATTTCATATACGCGCGGGCCTGTGCATTGTCGCCGCCCGCCACGTTCTAGAACCCAACATAACCGTTCTGCCGGGGAGTGAAAAGTCATTATCCGTTACAGCGTTGCCGCCCTGCAGCACCCGCAGTGTTGTGCAGCTGTAAAACGACCCGCCCGTCTCACCGACCCTCGTAACTCACACCCATGCCCGCACGCGCGTCGTTACTGACTCCGTTAGCCGGATAGGCTGCAGCGCCTGTTCCGGCGGTCAAGGTGCCGTTTTCAATCATGGTATCGAAGCGCAAGGGCGCCTACATCGGATCACCACTGCATGTCAGCAACTAGGCATTCAGAAAGAGCAAACAATGAATTCTGGGCTTGATCGAAGTGCTCACGGAGTACCTTCGTGACAAACACTGGCATTTTCCATAGATTAATAAAAAAAGCCGGATTATCGATACGCGCATCGTCAATCCGGCTTGGCCTGTTCATGCTGCCTGGCTCTCGGCCTGACAGGTATCTGGAAGATCACCCCGGTCGGTTAGGCATGGGGCTTCACCTCGCCGAGTTGTGACTGGGTGTAAAGCTCTATGCCCAGACGCTTGATCATACCCAGCTGCTGCTCGAGCCAGTGAGCATGGTCCATTTCGGTATCATCGAGTAATGGGACTAACGCATCCTTGGTTACAAAATCCCGTTCCTGCTCGCACAGCGCAATCGCACTTCTAAGGCGGCTTGCCACCTCGTATTCAACGCGCAGATCACTTTCCAGCATGGATTTGATGTCAGAGCCCACCTTAAAGCCATCCCGCGTCACCATATCTGGCGCACCTTCGAGAAAGAGCATGCGCTCGATAAGGACGGTGGCATGACCCTTTTCATCATCGAATTCATGACTGATACGGTCATACAGTTTTTGTAATCCCCAATCTAGATACATTTGAGAATGAACGAAATACTGATCCATTGCAGCTAGCTCCATCGCCAGCAAGCCATTCAATGCGTCAATAATTTTCTGATTGCCCTTCATGATCAGTCTCCATCAATAGTTTGAGATTGGATATAGTTCTGAATACCCATTTGTTCNATCTGATATTCNTGAGCCTCCAACCAGTCAATGTAGTCTTCTTCCGCTTCNAGTATGTCCCCNAGCAACTCACGACTNACATAATCTTTNTCAAGNTCACAAAGAGCGATTGCCTTTTTCAGCGCGGGAANTTGCTCAAGCTCGAACTGCTGATCCAGNCTCAGCATCTCGGCGGTGTGTTCGCCGATGAAGAGCTTGCCAAGATCCTGCAGATTCGGAAGGCCCTCCAGAAAGAGAATTCGATTCATCAGTGCATCAGCCTGCTTCATGTCCTTGATGGACTTGTTGTAGCACGCCTCATTCAATCGGGTGATACCCCAGTTCCGGTACATCCGCGCATGGAGAAAGTACTGATTGACCGATGTCAGTTCGAGTTTAAGTATATTGTTCAACGCCGAAACAACGTTTTTTTGACCCTGCATGCCTGATTCCTCAAGACAGTTAAAAACNGAAANAGCTTACTCGAAATTGCAGGGAGATGCTATTTTTTTAATGTTTTCAATGACTTAGTAATACGAATCATTGCGATTTGCGATTCCATTTACCCGTGTGTCGGCCGGCTACACAACCAACGCGTCACCTGGTACGAGATCACACACCAGATGCGCCGGAAAGAGTCACCCGCGTTTGAGCTCACGCTTTCTGTTTGGCCACCCAGGCAAAATGGCGCTGCAAGGACTCATCACTCCGCAGCAGTTCGAGGCTGTTGAAATGCTTGGCGAGGGCCATTTCATCGAAGCGCTTATGAATGCCCTTGTGGCATAACCGGCAAATCCAGATGCCCGCGTTAAGTATGCGCTTGTCCACGTGCTTGCGAAAATATGTACGGCGATGAACTTTGCGCGGGATGAGGTGATGAAAGGTCAAATCGACCCTTCGATCACATAAGCTACAGCGTTTGGGTGTCTCCAATTTCCTTCGCATAAAGCCTGTTACGCAGCGCTCAAGGCTACGGGTCAATGATCCCTGACATCAGGGCACTGGCAAACGGCAGCGTAGCGAAGATCCCCCAACGCACTCACAGTGTTGCACTTCAGCGGCCAGGTCGCGGACATGAAAGCGCGGTTGATCTGTCCAGGTGGGCAGAGCGTTTTTTTGACATCACCGCAAACCAGACAGGATGGATCAATGCCACATCTACCGACCAAACAGCGTGCGGCGGCTGCCCTGAAATCGGCATTCGTCGGCGATGCCCTAGCGATGCCGGTCCACTGGTACTACAACCCAATGGACATTTTTCGCCAGTTTCCGGGCGGCATTACCCAATTCGAAGCTGCGCCCGATTATCACCCTTCGTCTATTATGTCGTTGCACTCCACCAGTAAAGGTGGCCGGAGTGCTCGCGGAGCGGCCGACACACAGCGGGAGATCGTCGGAGATGTCATTCTCAAGGGCCGCAAAAAGTTCTGGGGGAAAGCGAATCAGCATTATCATTACGGCATGCCGGCAGGGGAGAATACGCTGAATGCCTACTGCNGCCGTGCCCTGCTNCGCGTGCTGGCGGAGGACTGCGGCCACTATCATCGCGACAGCTTCCTGGAAACCTACATCGAACTTATGACGGCCGAGCCTCCTCAGCATCCAGACACCTATGCTGAGTCTTATCATCGCGGTTTTTTTGCCAATCTGGACCAGGGACGGCCGGCTCATAAATGCGGTGCGGTGACTCATGACACCGCATCCATCGGCGGGCTGGTGACAATAGCACCGATCGTTTTTGCTGAACGCCTGGCAGGNACCCCACTGGAACAGGTAACCCAGCATTGCCTCGATCANCTGGCGCTCACGCATCCTGATCCNTANCTGGCAAAAGTGTGCGGCGATTACATCGGACTGCTGAACGACTTGCTTTTTCGNGACCCAGAATCAGACGCGAAGGCGCTAATCAGCGCCTGGAGTAAACGCAGTGTCAGTCTGCAAATGTCGGAGATCTTTCCCAGAATTCACAGCGACAACGAAGTGGTGGGTGGAATGTTCTCTTCCGCCTGCTACATCACGGATTCCTGGCCATGCATACTGTATCTCGCCTACAAATATTGCAACGCACCAGAATCCGGACTGCTCGCCAACACCAATCTTGGGGGCGACAATGTACATCGGGGCACAATACTCGGCACACTATTGGGCCTGAGCAGNGGAGCGACGATTGATACCTTTTTNANGCAGCTTCGACACAGCAACGAGATCGAAAAGGAAATTGACGATTTGCTGTTGGCTGTGGCAGCAGCCTGACTGTGCCTCGATTCGTCATAAGGGCGGCACCCGGCTCCCAATCAAGTTTCGGGTAGGCTACACTTTCTCTTCCGAAGGAAAATGACTTTCTAAAGACTCCGCAAACTACAGCAGCCCGTGATGACACGCAAACGCCACTTATTCTGGTTTACTGCCGCACTCAGTTTACTGGCAAGCCCTTATCTGAACGCTCAAGGTGAGGACTCTTCACCGCTTGAAAACACATCCTGGCAGCTGGTCGAAATCAAGAGCAGCTCAGGNACCGTCCAAGTGCCCGATAATCCCGAAAACTATTTGCTGCGATTTCGCCTTAACGGTCGGGCCCAGATAAGCGCCGACTGTAATGAGGCAGGCGCCACCTGGGATCATGAAGGAAATTCCCTGCGTTTAATCGAACTGGTGACCACCCGAAAACTCTGCGTTGCCCCGTCGCTGTTCAATTTCTACATCATGCATCTTCAGAACACACAACAGGCAGAGCTGGGCAATGAGCGTCTGACATTGAGCACAGAAAATAGGTTGGCGGAACTCATCTTCGAGCCCTACGTATTCACTCCGAGGTTCTGAGGCGCGCAAAGCGCTGGCAGCGGTTTGCGCCCGCTGGCAGAGTCCAGGCCCCTGTGCCAAAATTGCAAGCAAACGGATTTTGGGGACAGGAAAAATGGCTTTTCGATTCAGAGCATTCAAGCATGCCGAAGTTCGACTTCCGGTAGCGTGTATTCTAGCACTCAGTGCGCTGGACTTTATCCTGTCCAACTCCCACCTGTTGGGCCATTATTTCTTTGCCATGATTGTTCCGAAATCGCAAATTTGCGCCTGGAATCATCACCATCAGCATGCTCCGACTTTCCTGCGAAGCAGCCTTAACCGACTGCTCGAATTCTTTTACGCCTTGCATACCGGAGTGACTACCAATCTGTGGGTGCTGCATCACAACTACGGACATCATGAGCATTATCTGGACCAAAGCAAGGACGAGAGCCGTTGGCAGCGTAAGGACGGCAGCATCATGGGAGAACTAGAGTACAGTCTGAATGTCGCAGCGACTTCCTACTGGAGAGGTTACCAGGTAGGAGAAAACTTTCCCGCCGAACGAAACACTTTTGTACTGTTCAGCGCAATCACCTTTTTCATGCTGGCTTCCCTGATCTGGTATAAACCGATCCCAGCTCTATTTCTTTTTGNCTTACCGATGCCGATGGGTCTTTTTATGACCGCGTGGGCGACANNCGAACATCACAGCGGGCTGAGTACGGACAATCCGTTTGAGGCCTCTTTCAACAACCTCAATAGGTGGTACAACCTTTTTACCGGAAATTTGGGGTATCATACCGCCCATCACCACAATGGGGGGCTGCACTGGTCAAAGTTGCCTAGGCTTCACGCACGCCTCGCGGATAAAATCCCGGACAGTCTCATCAGAAGGACATGGGTTTGACGCTGCTTGTGCCCTCGCACTGCACTTACAACCGCCTACGCAGACAACTGAAGTTCGACCTAGGCAGGCTATGAAAAACGCACGAGCACTCACTGAAGAATATTTCGCCCTGTCAAACGACCGGGACCTGACATCGATTTTTACCCTGCTCAATCCCGAAGCAACTTACAGCTCAAACAACACCGGGTTGTTCTTCGGTGTGAACGACATCCGGAAGATGATGACTGCGTTCTTCGCAGACCATCCTTATATTCAATGGACTATCCTGGAGCTGAGGGAATTATCAGAGCATATCAGTGAAGTCGATTTCACAGTGGTCTCGACAGACCGCGAGGGTGATCAGACCGAACGCTCCGGGGTTGAAAGGATTGTTGCCGCGTCGGGGACAATCCGCCACATCGAAGTGCACNGTAGGTAGCGCAAAAAAACGGCACCCTGNCAGGTGCCGTTTTATCTCCAANTGCTGGTGTGCCCAACCTGTTAGGTTTTGCGACCANGCTAGTTGCTNGCGACCATGTCACCACGCTGATCGGCAGTGAGATCAAATCGATCTGCTGTCATCACCTTGGTCCACGCGTCGACGAAGTCGTGCACAAACTNCTCCTGCGCGTCATTCTGAGCGTAGAACTCGGAGACTGCACGCAGCTCAGAGTTTGACCCAAAGATCAGATCGACTGGCGTGGCTGACCACTTTACTTCATTCGTNTCGCGATCCCGGCCCACGTAGATGCCTTCATCAGAAGGCGAACGCGCCCAGACCGTTGACATGTCGATCAGATTGCTGAAAAAGTCATTGCTCAAGGTACCTGGGTTGTCAGTGAACACACCGTGCTGTGCACCACCTGTGTTGGCATCCAGCACTCGTAAGCCACCGACCAGGACGGTCATTTCAGGCACGTTCAGGTCCAAAAGTGCCGCCTTCTCAACCAGCATTTCAGCTGGATTNCGCTCATTGCCNCGAGCAAAGAAGTTACGAAAACCATCCGCAGTAGGCTCCAGATAAGCAAATGAGCTCACATCGGTCTGCTCCTGCGATGCATCCGTTCGTCCGGGGATGAAGGGAACTTCAACGTCAACGCCTGCCCGCTCTGCAGCCTGCTCAATGGCAACAGCACCGCCAAGGACGATTAGATCTGCCAGTGAGACCCGCTTTCCGCGGTTGGCACTGTTGAAGTTTGACTGTATGCCTTCCAGGATAGCCAGCACGTTGTCCAGCTCATCGGGGCTGTTCGCCTCCCAGCTGTTCTGCGGGGCAAGGCGAACACGCGAGCCATTAGCGCCTCCGCGCATGTCAGTTTCCCGAAAGCTGGAAGCAGATGACCAAGCTGTCCGCACCAGCTCGCCGATACTCAGCCCAGAATCTAGTATCCCCTGCTTCAATTCAGCCACATCGCCATCGCTTACCAGATCATGGTCTACCGCAGGAATAGGGTCCTGCCAGGTGAAAGTCTGATCTGGAGCCATATCTCCGAGATATCGGGTCGTCGGACCCAAGTCTCTGTGCGTAAGCTTGAACCAGGCGCGGGCAAACGCATCTTCGAACTCAGAGGGGTTTTGCAACCAGCGCTCGGTGATTTCTGCGTAGGCCGGGTCCATCTTCAGCGCCAGATCGGTGGTGAACATAATCGGTGCGTGACGCTTGTTGGCATCAACCGCATCCGGCACCAGGTTCGCCGCAGCGCCATTTGTCGGAACCCATTGAGTATTACCAGCAGGGCTCTGGGCCTGCTCCCAGTCGTAGTTGTAGAGATTCACCAGATAGCCGTTTGACCAATCTGTCGGTGTTGCAGTCCAGGCGCCTTCAAAGCCGCTGGTGATGGTGTCACCTGCGTTACCTGAGCCGTAGTTGTTCTGCCAACCAAATCCCTGCTGCTCGAGGTTACCCGCTTCCGGATCTGCACCCACATACTGTTCGGGATTGGCGGCACCATGCGCTTTACCGAAAGTGTGCCCGCCCGCAATCAGCGCAGCGGTTTCTTCATCGTTCATAGCCATCAGACCAAAAGATTCCCGAATGCGCTGGGCCGAAGCCATCGGGTCCGGGTTGCCATCGGGGCCCTGAGGGTTCACATAGATCAGACCCATCTGTACCGCACCAAAAGGCTGTCGGAGCGCGCCCATGGCATCGCGGCGATCAGCCCCAAGCCACTCGCCTTCCGGTCCCCAGTTCACATCTTCAGGCTGGAANTCATCAACGCGGCCGCCGGCAAATCCAAGCGTNTCAAAGCCCATGTCGTCCATCGCGACGGTNCCTGCCAGGATCATTAGGTCNGCCCAGGAAATCGCGCGGCCNTACTTCTCCTTGACAGGCCACAACAGACGCCTGGCCTTGTCCAGATTCGCGTTATCAGGCCAGCTGTTCAACGGAGCAAAGCGCTGCATACCACCATCAGAGCCGCCTCGGCCATCTGTGACGCGGTAGGTGCCGGCACTGTGCCATGCCATGCGGATAAAGAATGGGCCATAGTGCCCGAAATCCGCCGGCCACCAGTCCTGAGAATCAGTCATCAGCGCCTTAAGATCGGCCACGAGGGCATCCATATCCAGCGAATTAAAGGCCTCGGCATAGTCAAAGTCTTCACCACGGGGATCCATGCCAACCGACTCGATGCGCAACGGACTCAGGTCTAGACGGTTCGGCCACCAGTAGTCGTTATCAGGCGCGCTGCTCTGAGCAATCGACTGAGTGAGCGGAGATACGCTCAGGGCCGCAAGGGTCAGCGCGGCAAAGGTCTTTTTATACATAATAGGGTGTTTCTCCAATAAGGCGCGTAACGCGCGAGTCACAACTAATCAACATGGAAGATACGCTTTATTTTATGATCGGTACAACGACTTATTTCGATCAGCTTGATCGAAAATAACGATGAAATAATTGCTTCAATAACAGATGCGTTGGAGCGGCAGGCGGATTGGCTGCACAGAGCAGGCGCTGGTCTAATCTGTTGTTCGACCTGTCAGCTTTCAGGAACGCGATTCACCGAAACCATCACCTCATTTCTGCGCATAAAAGGCAGCGTGAAAGGTGCGTTGTAGGCTGCACTGACAACATTTCCAAGCGGCTCAATACTATTGGCCTCCAGAGCAGAAAGCAGTTCTTCGGTGCGGCGAGCCAAATTTTTATCTGTCCAGCGTCCAGAATAGCGCTTGACGGCAATCAGCTCACCGGTAACTGCACGTAGATAAACTTCCGGGTTAGTAGGCTGTGGCACCGACTCCCAGCTGTATCCACTGGGTACCACAAAAGCAATTTTCCAGCCTTCGATACCTTCAGATTGCTGAACCGGGGCGGTCATCGCAATCTTCTCGCTTGCCCGCTGCTGAATTGGGGCGGTCATGTCCACCTTGCTGGATGAGTGGTTGTCGCCGGTAATGTATCCAAACAGACGGCGAAAACCGCGGTTAGCTGCCTGATTGCGGCTGCTGGCGTTGCTGACGACGGTTTCCGCCACGATATAGTCCGCGTACTGTCGGTATTCAATCCCGTCGACTTCAGCGACAACGGTGTAATCGGGTTCTTCGATAGCCATGATTTGCGGGCTTGCCAGCATCACCAGCAGGAGGAGTCCTGACGTGCGGAGTTGTTTGAATAACATAGAAAATTGCTCGATGGTTTTTACTCCCTACGAGTACAACCAGGCTTTAGATTGGTGGAGTAGCGTTACATCCTGCAGAGCAAGCGACCTGCTTGGATGAATAAGGGATAGCCCGGGGGCGTCTGAGCCCGCTGACCCCAAGCAGGCCGCGATAAGCGACTAGCGCCAGTCGCTGGCCGGCTCATCCGGATCGGACTCAAGAAAGCGAATCAGGTCTGCGTGGAACTGCTCAGGTATTTCTACCTGAGGATTATGACCAATTTCCGGATAGAGGTGCAGGGCTGAATTTGGCAATTCATTGTGCACATGGTTGACCCGGGCCACAAAGTCATCGGCCAGATCGTCTTCCTCACCACCAATGACCAACGCTTTGGTTTCAATATGCTGCCAGTCATACACCACCGGATCGGTATACAGCATGTCACTGACCATCGCCCTGACGCGCGCATAGCGTGGATAGTCACCACTCAAAGTCTGTCCGTACTGACGGCGAACATATTCAAGATGCGCGGGCGGCCAGTCCCGGGGGTAGTAGCGCCGGTGTCCACGGAGCACTGACTGGTAAGAAGGAGGCGCAGGNTCAACGGCCAGGGGGTCACGCCATGGGCGGCTTTGTCTTGAGTCTGTCAGGCCAATTTGGTTGACCATGGCCACATGTGTCANGTGTTCCGGNTACAGCATGGTAAANCGACTAACGACCATACCGCCCATCGAATGACCGACAGCTGCAACTTTCTCGACACCCAACTCATCCATCAGGGTTTTCATGTTGGCCGCAACAAAATTAAAGTTATAAGGAATAAGCGGTTTAGAGGATTTACCATACCCGATTCGGTCAACCGCGATCACTCGAAACCCCGCAGCAGCAAGCCTGCGGAAGCTGTCCTGATAAGGTTCCGAGTAGAAATTATGCCCGTGCTGCCAGAACACCACCCGGCCGTTAGCGCGCCCGGTTGGTGGGATATCCATGTAGGCCATTAGCATTTTCTGACCGTAGCGGCGAAGTTCCAGGTATTGAACTGGCCAGGGATACTCGATTTCTTCGAGATTTAATGACACGGGGCCCCAGTGCGCAGGCGCCTCAGCGGGCGGTTCCGCCGGCCACTCCTCAGCAGCCACAAGCTGAGTCATAAAACCCAGTGTTAGCGACAGAAACCATCTCAAAGACCGANCTTTCATTGTTCTCATTGTTTGCCTCTTGTCNATTATTGATTCCGCGAACTATCTGGAGCAACCCTTGCCNGNCAGTGTCCTAACTGAACTGCGACCAGGCGTATTGTCTTCTTCCCAGCGAGCATCCAAATCAGCTTTCCGGNCAACTGCCTGGCCAACTCCCTCGNCTGTCCTCCAGNCAGCGTTTTGACCNGCTGCCCGACTGGCTTTCATCTGCNAGTTTAACGCACGTTTGCAAGGCTGTCTTACATACCAGACCGATCAGGATGGTAACGAGCCCATAGAAGCGCCTCTGCGAACCACCGAACCTAGATATACACAAACTTCGACGCAAAACGTCATATTTCATAGCAGGAATTTTGATAAGCTACAGTTTTTGCCCAGACCGACCCACGCCATGCTTTTTGCACTTGAAAATGATCAGGAATTTCTCGACCTTCAGGTGGAGATGGTTCGCCTTCAGAATTCGATCCGCAAGACGGGCAAACGTCTGTTGATAATTTTCGAAGGGCGAGACGCNGCGGGNAAGGGAAGNACNATCATGCGCTTTGTACGCTTCCTCANCCCCCGCCACTACAGAATTGTGGCACTGGCGAAGCCCACNGAACAGGAAGCAGGCCAGTGGTATTTCCAGCGCTATATCAAAGAGCTGCCGAATCCCGGACANATCGTTTTTTTCGATCGCAGCTGGTACAACCGGGCAGTTGTTGAACCGGTGATGGGTTTTTGTACTCAGAAAGAGTACAANTTTTTCCTCCNGCAAGTCGTCCTGCTGGAACGCATGCTGAAAGAGGACGGCCTGCACATGATNAAGTTCTGGTTCTCGATTGATGAGGAAGAACAGGCCAAGCGCATGATCGAGCGTCAAACCAACCCCCTTAAACAGTGGAAACTNAGCACGGTAGATACTTTGGCACAGACAAAATGGGATGAGTATACCAACCACAAGGAGGCCATGTTTGAAAGGACATCGACCACCGACAGCCCGTGGCTGGTGATTGATGGCAATGACCGCGACAAAGCCTGCCTCGAATCCATGCGCTACGTTCTAGACAAGATGAAATACGAAGACAAAGGGCTGACCGGCCAACGCCTCGAGCCAGACCCCAACATTGCGACTATGCACCCCACTTTCAAAATCCCGAAAAATTAATTNACCAGCGCGGACGAAGCCAAATCCTGAAAAAAGCTTTTTGCAGGCAGCGCCAGTTTCTAAAGCCCNTGAGGCAGTGGTGAGGCGAGCACCCGCTCGATTTCCATATCAGCCTCAGGGCGCGTTTGAATTACACGCTACTGCAGATAACCGTCCGGGGTGTANAGCTCTTGGAAGGGAAACGCCATTTGCCTGGGCTCTGACCGGCCGATGTAGATGGCGTCTTCGGCACGGCGATTCGCCGCATAATNCCGCATGAAAGCATTCTCAGAATCGCGGTCGGGGACCTTNCCCTCCAGAGCCAGGCGAACGATCTTGGCCACTTGCTCCGGTTTTTCTCTNTGCGGATAGTGCGCGGCNGTCGGCAGGATCCAGAACGAGCTCTCAGCATCCCGATCATTGAGGTAGTGTTCCCAGACATGGTGTGCAATGCGCGGCGGNTTCACCACATCAAGCAGTCCCCANAGATAAGCGACCGGAACCGGGCTGTGCGGCAAATTCTCAAGCCAGCGAGTCTCATTCTCGGCCCGCTCCAGAAGGTATTTACCGACATGCAGCAGAGCCGCATCTCCGTCATTGAATTTAAAGATATCGTCATAAGCCACCGCCTCGGGATCTCCTTCGGTCACTCTCGGCCTGGCCTTGCGCGCGGCGATTATTTGCGGCCCCCGTGCGGGATCCAGCATGGCCAGCTGGAACGGAACGAGATTCGCCAGAGGCAGATACATGCCACTGTTTGACAGNAAGTGGTAGTTNATTCGGTAATCCGGTTCAGACTGAAGGTAGTCACCCAGNAATGACAGTCCAATACTGACGCCGCGATCATGCGTATAGAGGGCAAAATCCTCAAACTCNACAATTTCCCGGACAAAGTAATCCAGGAGTCTGGCATTGTCCGTCAACATGTAGGAAAAGCCTTCCAGAGGTTTGTCTGAAAAGCCGGAACCGGGGAAATCCAGTGTGGCGATGTAGTAATCGTCTGACAGTAAGGGCACCAGTTTATAGAAGTCAAAGCTTGAATTCGGAAAACCGTGAACCAGCAACAGCTGTGGGTTCGTCGGATCACCGAAGGTTCTGTAGAACACATCGACCTTCGCGCCATGGTTGTACGGCGTCGTAGATTGCCACTCAAAGGTGTCCCCACCCTCGTGCCAGGCCCGAGCCAAGTCTGAATAAAATNCATTATCCTCTGCGGCGGACAGTTCCGGTGGGAACAGCACGCACACAACCCACAGAGATCCTAAATAGCACTGACGCATCTCAATCACCTTTCCCGATCAAAATACCAAGGTAGAAGATTTTTGCCGTAATGAACACCTNGGCTTGAGGATATTTTATAGCGCGTTCGAAAAACGCGTTACCCCGAGCATCCATCGGCTGGCTTTTGCTTCAAAGCGAATCTGAGATCTCGCGTAAATCAGCCCGATGTTTTGCCTGCTGGTGCAGCGATGCATCGAGATGGCCGCCTGCAGGGTTTTGCAGGTTTTTTAAGAGATTGAAGCTTTCGGNGAACAGCCCGCCCGCAAACCCTTGATCAACAGAGCCTCGCAATGCAGAGAATTCAGTGATACGAAAAGTGCGGTAGTACCGCCCTTTTTGGTTGCAGCACCGCAGTTTTATTCGGACACATTCACCGTGACATAAGCGTCGTGATAGAGACCTCCATCATCNGCCCTGCCCCAAAGAATATATTCGCCGGGCTCACTGAANGTCATGCTTACACCGTAGATGCCATCCTTTGGGATGGGTGGNGGCAACCACAGCGCACCCCAGGGNGAATTGGCGCTGGTTCGAGTGTCCTCCCAGACTTTNACCTGGGGCGGGTCGAAAGTCACCTCACCCGGGCCTCGGTATTTGTTCCAGGAATAATAAAGGCCGTTAACCTTGTCTACTGTCACCTTAATGGGTGGCGAAATCAGCCGGCGCTGCATGACCGCTTCCGGCGTGATCAGCGCTGCCGCCAGACCACCTCCGGCAAACTCAGCNAATGCTCGGGCTTCTTCTACCGGGTCCGTCGGTTTTGGTAAGCCATCGTCTTCTACCANTGTGTCGATCGCAATTGGCTCNGCAACTCTGGCGCTTCGAATACCATCACCCTGAATGGTGACGACAGGCGGAATATTGGCTCGTGATTCGGGAGAACTGGTGCCGGCGCCCAAGGAACCGGTTTCCGAAGCAATAACCATGTTGTCCACGAGGTAGTCCTGACGCAGAGTCGCGAAAGCCTTGCGTTCTGCACCGTTGACTTTCAGAGTCCACACCAGCTCTCGATCGCCCCAGTCAGCCGGTAGGGTGACCTCAAACGTAAANCGGTTACGCCGGGGCAGGAAGTGAGTCGGCTGACCGCGATCTGCCTCGCCCGGAGAAAAATAGTTATCCTCCCCGACCTCGACATCCGGTGTCTCTTCCCAATTTTCATTCATATACCCAAACATCATGTTGAAGGTGCCGTCTTCGTTGGGACGCCAACCTTCGAACGCCGGCTCGACATGTTGNCCGCTGCGGTAGGTCTGAGCCAAAACACCATTTGAAATGAGCATAACAACCGATAAAGCAAAGGCCTTAACCACCACGTTGTTAGAAGTCTTCATTTGCATCTTTCCTGTTTCTCNTGCGAATTCAACTTAATCATCACTCTGAGCGCTGNTGGCACGTTCGAAACGCTCCAGCGGCGAGACTAGCGGCGCCAGACANAGCGGGCACCCAATNACATGATCATTCGGCCCCAGATCAAGAGCCTGTCGTCTGNCAGCCATTTCCTGCTGGAACTGTTCATCATTCATGGTGACGCGCATACCTAAGTCGATGAACATATTGGTCACGGATCTATTGCCCGATCCCTGCCAATTCCTCGGGTCGGGAACATTGGGGTTGGTCTCGGTGTTGTTCATGTAGCCCACAATATGAAGAATTGTCCCTTTTGGCAGCAGNGGTGCGGCGTCTGCCTNATAGGCATAACCTCTCACCCAGTTGTGGTCGTAGCCGACACAGGACAAGGTCTCAACGGTGTANCCCCAGATCGCCTCAAGACACATGCGCTCGCCCGGTGCATGCAGATGAGGCTCGAAGGTAATTATCTTAGTGTGCTCTTCGAGCACGCGATAGGCATGCAGCTCNTGCCCATCCTGATTGCCCGCTATACTAATGTCGACCCCATTGCCCAAGCCNAGGATTGCNCGCTCGTACTTCGGCTCGTAGCCTTTCGGATGAAAACGAAATCCAATCTCCAAATGNCCGTTGGTGTCGAGGCCATTGGAGTGCAAATGCACCGAGTCTGAGTAGATATAGGTACCNGCTCTGAGCAGGCGTCCGCCATCGGGATCAAACAGGTCGGGGTTGCGACCCACTTCATGTACCGGCCAGCTGGTGACAGTGCCTTCAATACGGTCCCCGTTTTCATCGAGCTGCGCGGTGCTCCAGATCATGTGGTGGAAGATATATCGCCCGCCAACCGTTTCACGTCCCGTCCCGGCCTGATTGTCAACATCATTCACCTCAACAATCTCAACCGATTTCACGTAGCGGTCTTCATCCAGACCAACCGGCACTCTATCGATCTCACCCCACCAGTCGGGGGTTCCGGCCAGCTTGGTTACCGAATTGGTTTTCACGATCAGATCAGGCTCACCGGCTGCCCATTTCAGGCTATCATCGAACACCAGTGGCTCCGGAGCATCGGCCGGATCTCCCTTTGGCGTACCGGTTCGTGCCCAGGTCGAAATGGCTGCAAGCTCTGCTTCACTCAGCGAAGGGTCATTCTTATAGCTCTGGATACCCACGTCTTTTTCCATATACCAGGGAGGCATGGCACCTGCCCGGTCACGCAAACCGGTTTTATACTCAATCAGACCGGCATAGGGCGCGACCTGTTCAAACGTTACCAGCGGCATGGGACCGACGCCGCCAGCGCGATGACAGTTCTGGCAGCTGCGCTGCAATATGGGTTCAATGTCTCTGTGAAAGGTGACTTCCTGCGCCTGGGCAGCCGACATCGTCAGGGTCAGCCCAGCCAGGGTTGCTAGCGCCGGTGTTAGTTGAGAAAGGATTCGAAGCTTCATGCGCTATCTCCTAGGATTTTGGTTCTTCCGCAGCCAGGGCTGCGGCACAGTCTTCGCTGTCGAAATGCTCGTATCAAACGCGGTCAGCATCAGATTCTACCAAGAATTGACGCCGGCAACATGCCTTCCACTTCGAGAGTTTCAACCAATTGATTTTATTGGANTTTGAATGAGGATGGCTGCAAAATCCGGGCTCATTCCGACTGAACTAAGGCCCGCCGAATCGCGGCGCCCGACAAAACAATCTGCCCATAAAAAACCCGGGGCTGGCCCGGGCTTTTGTCCATCAGGGGATCTGCCGAATCATTCGGCAAACTCTGCCTTTTCTTCCTCAGTGATTTCCTTAATGCTGAGTTTGATCCTACCTCTGGCGTCCAGATCAGTGCACTTAACCAGCACTTCCTCACCTTCAGAGAGATACTGATTCACATCCTCAACTCTTTCTTGAGAGATTTGTGAGATATGCACCAGGCCGTCCTTGCCGGGCAGGATCGTCACGAACGCCCCGAAATCAACGATTCGCGCAACCTTGCCTTTATACAGCCTGCCCACTTCCGCTTCGGCAGTGATCGCATTCACCATTTCCAGCGCTGCGTCACGGGAATCTGCATCTTCACCATAAATGCGAACGTTTCCGTCGTCATCAATATCTACCGAAGCACCCGTCTCTTCGGTGATGCCGCGAATGACCGCTCCGCCTTTGCCGATGACGTCGCGAATCTTATCCGGGTCGATCTTAATCGTAGCCATGGACGGCGCATTTTCAGAAACCGTTGGCCGCGCTTCTGAGATCACCTTGTTCATCTCGCCCAGAATGTGCTGGCGTGCATCATGAGCCTGAGCCAGAGCGATTTCCATGATCTCTTCAGTGATACCCTGAATCTTGATGTCCATTTGCAGGGCGGTTACTCCGTTTGTAGTACCAGCGACCTTGAAATCCATGTCGCCGAGGTGGTCTTCATCCCCAAGGATGTCGGTCAGAACGGCAAAGCGCTCACCTTCCTTTATCAGGCCCATTGCGATACCAGCAACCGGTGCGGATACGGGCACACCGGCATCCATCATCGACAGGCTGCTGCCGCAAACGCTGGCCATGGAGCTGGAACCGTTAGATTCGGTGATTTCAGAAACCACTCGAATCGCGTAGGGAAACTCCTCCTCACTTGGCATCACCGCTGCAACCCCACGGCGCGCGAGACGGCCATGGCCGATTTCGCGACGCTTGGGTCCGCTCATAAAGCCTGTCTCACCGACAGAAAAGGGCGGAAAATTATAGTGCAGCATAAAGGGGTCTTTCTTCGAGCCGTCCAGACCTTCAATTAGCTGTGCATCTCGAACCGCGCCTAGCGTAGTGACAACCAGCGCCTGAGTCTCGCCGCGCGTAAACAGCGCAGACCCGTGCGCTTTCGGCAATACGCCGGTTTCCACTTCGATTGCACGAACAGCAGTGGTATCGCGGCCGTCGATTCTCGGCGATCCATCAAGAATGCTGTTGCGCACAGTCCGTTTCTCAAGGGCGCCGAAGGCATCCGATACTTCTTCGACCGAAGGCCCGCCTTCCTCACTAGCAAGCGCTTCGATCGCCTGCTGTTTGACCTCACCGACTGCCTCATATCTCTGCATTTTTTCCGAGATCTTATATGCGTCGGCAACGGCGGCGCCAAAGCGCTCAGTCAGAGCATCCTTAAGCGTGGTATTTTCTGCCTCAGGCTGCCAGTCCCACACCGGCCTGCCGGCTTCCGTTTTCAACTCATTGACTGCGTTAATGACCACCTGCATTTCCTGATGTGCAAAAAGCACGGCGCCCAGCATTTGATCTTCACTGAGCTGCNTGGCCTCAGACTCAACCATCAGTACCGCAGACTGCGTACCCGCAACNACCATGTCCAACNGCGAACNTTCCAGAGCCTCATAATCGGGATTGAGCACATATCCCTGCTCCGCATCATAGCCGACGCGGGCGGCGCCGATGGGTTCGGCGAATGGAATTCCTGATATGGCGAGAGAAGCGGAGGCACCGATCATTGCAGCGATATCCGGATCCTGTGTCTTACCACCAGAAATGACAGTGCAGATCACCTGCACTTCGTTCATAAAGCCTTTGGGGAAAAGAGGCCGGATTGGCCGATCAATCAGACGCGAGGTCAAAGTTTCTTTCTCTGTCGGCCGACCTTCTCGCTTGAAGAAGCCGCCGGGGATCTTGCCAACCGCGTAGGTCTTCTCCTGGTAATTGACGGTAAGCGGGAAGAAACCCTGGCCTGGGTTGGCTTGCTTTCTTCCTACTACCGTTGCGAGCACCTGAGTGTCACCAATCGTCACGACGACAGCGCCGGTTGCCTGTCGCGCGACTTTACCTGTTTCAATAGTGACTTCTTGCCCACCAAATTGAAATGTCTTTCTTACTGGATTAAACATATTTTTTCCCTATAAATCCAAAACCTGCGCTGATGCCTATTTCAAGCGCAGAGTTCCAGTAATTAGTTTTTAAAGTGAGCCTATCGACGCAGGCCGAGACGCTTGATCAGGCTCGAATATCTCTCGACATTCTTGCGCTTAAGGTAATCAAGCAACTTTCTTCTGCTGTTCACCATGCGGATCAGTCCGCGGCGAGAATGATGATCATGAATATGCTCTTTGAAATGACTCTGAAGGTCATTGATGTTGGCCGTCAAAAGCGCCACCTGCACTTCTGGTGAGCCGGTATCACCATCGCTTAACGCGTAGTCTTTGATGATTTCTTCTTTTCTTTCAGCTGATAAAGCCATTTTAATTTCTCCGTAATATGCGATTTGATAATGAGCACTGCGCCAGATAGCCATGTGCCTCACACAATTTCCCTATAACCCCAGGATAACCATGCATATTGATAGTTACCTGGCACTTTCCTGCCCAAAAAGTCTAGTGTGTTGTCACCAGACGCCTCGGAGCGACCTTGCCATCATCGTCAATGACACCGATGCCAATAAATCGCTCCTCTTCGTAAAGCCTTACTAGCCCTTCAGCCGGCAAGTGCCTCACCAATACGGATTGACCGTGCTGAACACTGTCAGCCGCAATGCTTGGCAGTCGAACTGCAGGGAGCTGCTCAACTGCCCGGTCCATGGGGACCAAGATCCTATCCAGGCCCACCAAGCCCTCAGCTTCTTTGATCTGTTTCAATGTTTCGACTGTGACGCACTGCGGCTCCAAAAATGCGCCCGCTTGCGTGCGTCTCAAACCCGAAATATGGGCGCCACAGCCAAGCCTCTCACCGAGGTCATCTGCCAGCGTCCTGATGTAAGTGCCTTTACTGCAGCTTACTTCGACTTCTATCTCATCGCCCTCTGTACGCAAAAGGCCGATGTCATAGATCTCTACTTCTCTGGCTTCCCGTTCAACTTCGATACCTTTGCGCGCCAGTTTGTAAAGTGGCACGCCATCCCGCTTGATCGCTGAATGCATGGGTGGCACCTGCTGGATAACCCCCATCAAGTGCTCCAGCTCGTGTTTGATCTCGTGCTCCGAAATATGCGAAGCATCTGCCTGCGACACAATATTGCCGTCCCGGTCGCCGCTATCTGTCCGTACGCCAAGCTTGATACGCGCGCGATAAGCCTTGTCTGAGTCCANCAAAAACTGTGAGACTTTGGTCGCTTCTCCGAGACACAGCGGCAACACGCCAGTAGCAAGCGGATCCAAACTGCCTGTATGGCCCGCCTTCGCGGCCTCATACAGATGCTTGACCTCCTGCAGCGCAGCATTGGAGCTGAGACCCTGGCCCTTGTCAAGCAGCACAATACCGCTGATCTGGCGGCGATTGCGTTTANTGCTCTGACCTCGGCGATTACCNTGGTTTTTCAANTTTCGTTCTCGCTGTTTCGNACCGTCAGCCGTCCTGCAACTTGCGATCCGCTGCCAGCGCGTCATCAATTAAATCTGACAGTCTCTGACCNCTCTGAACGCTGCNGTCGTANATAAACTGTATCTTCGGCGTCGACCTGAGCCGTAAGCGCTTGGCCAACAACGTCCTTAGAAATCCTGATGCCTTGCGCAAGGCTTTCAGATTCTCATCTATCTCCAGCTGATCCAGGGCGCCGGGATCAGTTAGCGTATCCGATNCCAGCCCTTCATCACCNGGATGGGTGTTTAGCACGGTGAACAGAATTTTCGCATGTGCCAGGTCATTACTGACATCAACTCCTGTCACCGAAACCATGCCGACGCGCGGATCATTCACCTCCAGCTGTATCAGTGTGGCGATTTCGCGCTGAATCTGGTCAGCGATGCGCTGAGCTCTGGCACTCATTTCTGACACGGGACTACCCTTCTTTTCCCTGCAGCAAAAACTCGCCTATAGACTCCGGGCGATCTCNGTAGTCTCGTAGACTTCGATCTTGTCACCCACCTTGACGTCATTATAGTTACGAACGCCGATGCCGCACTCCATGCCATTGCGCACTTCGTTCGCGTCATCCTTGAACCGTCTGAGAGATTCTAGCTCCCCTTCGTAGATCACGACATTGTCGCGCAGCACTCGAATCGGCTTGCTGCGGTAGACTGTGCCTTCGATCACCATGCTGCCGGCAATCTGTCCGAATTTGGGCGAGTTAAACACATCGCGCACCTCGGCNATGCCGACTATTTCCTCACGGATTTCCGGCTCAAGCATGCCGCCCATAATGGCTTTAGTATCGTCAATGACGTCATAGATGACGTTGTAGTAACGCAGCTGCAGGCTTTCGTTCTCCAGAATATCTCTGGCCGATTTATCGGCGCGTGTGTTAAAGCCGATCACCATGGCTCTCGAGGTGGTGGCCAGATGCGCATCTGTCTCAGAAATTCCGCCCACACCTGAGGCAATAACGTAAACTTCGACCTCATCAGTGCCCAGTTTCTGCAGAGATCCGATAATGGCCTCCAGAGAGCCCCGAACATCAGCTTTGATAATGACATTGAGGATCTTTTTCTGATCTCGACCAAGCCCGGCAAACATGCCCTCGAGCATGCTGGACTGTTGTTTGGCCTGCTGGCTGTCCTTNAGTCGAACCTTCCGGAATTCGGCCACATCCCGCGCCTCCTTTTCATCAGACACGACGACGAATTCATCGCCCGCATCGGGCACGCCGTTTAGACCGAGAATTTCAACCGGTATCGCAGGGCCGGCTGACTCAACATTGGTGCCAAGCTCATCTACCAGCGCCCGCACGCGACCATATTCGTAGCCAGCCAGTACGACATCACCGGTTTTCAAGGTGCCATTTTGAACCAGCACAGAGGCAACTGAACCGCGGCCTTTNTCGAGCCTGGACTCGATAACCACACCCTGGCCCGGCACGTCGGTGTAAGCTTTCAGTTCCAGCAACTCAGCCTGCAACAGGATAGCNTCCAGCAAGTTNTCGACGCCCTGACCGGTAATCGCCGACACTTCAATGAACTGGGTATCGCCACCCCAATCTTCCGGAATCACTTCCATTGCAGAGAGNTCATTCTTTACCCGATCAGGGTCAATACCTTCTTTATCGATCTTGTTGATTGCGACAACCAATGGAACGCCGGCCGCTTTAGCGTGTTGGACCGCTTCCTCGGTCTGAGGCTTCACGCCATCGTCAGCCGCAACAACCAGCACAATCACATCAGTCGCCTTCGCACCCCGCGAGCGCATGGCGGTGAACGCCGCGTGCCCCGGTGTGTCAAGAAAACTGACCATGCCGCGTTCAGTATTTACATGGTAGGCACCAATATGCTGGGTAATACCCCCAGCTTCACCGGCGGCAACTGAGGCCTTGCGGATGTAATCCAGCAATGATGTCTTCCCGTGGTCGACGTGGCCCATGACTGTGATGACGGGTGCCCTGGTAATCTCTTCGCTTCCAACCTTCGCAGACAGAGACTCAGCCAATTGCTCCTCGATCGCATCGTGTGAAACAAATTTCGGCTTGTGTCCCAACTCCTCGATCAGCAGTATTGATGTGTCTTGATCGAGCATCTGGTTGATGGTGGCCATGACACCCATATTGAAAAGGATTTTGATAATTTCACCGGATTTGACCGACATCTTCTGTGCGAGATCTGCCACAGAATTGGTTTCTCCGATCGTGATCTCCTTGACAATAAACTCAGTGGGCTTCTCGAAAGCGTGCTGTGAACTTAGCTTGGATTTGGACTTACGGGCACTGCCCCGGCGACCACGGCCACCCATGCTGTCAAAATCGTCGCCTTCGAGCACAAAATCGTCGTTGACATGAATTGCTTTCGCCTGGCGTTTTGGCGCCTGCGCCTTAACCTTGTTCCGCAAATGGCTCTTCTTGTCTCCCGGCTCATCACCTTCCTTGCCGGCCGCTTTTTTACGACGCGGAGAGCCTTTACCGGCACGGTTAGCATCTGATTCNGNCGGCGGAGCATCCTGGGCTTNCGCTCCCGGNNGCGNCGTGTCCGGCTTGACCTCTGCTGCCTCNTTCTCAGCTTCTTCTACCGCTGGTGCTTCAGGAGCCACAGCTTCTGCGGTAGTNTCTTGAACTTCCGGTTCAAGCTCTGCTGCTGGCAGGNCTTCCTCGGCTGGGGTCTCGATTGCGCTTCGTTTGACATACGTACGCTTTTTACGGACCTCGACATTTACAGTTTTACCTCGGCCGGCAGAAGAGGCCGATTTCAGAGTGCCAAGTGTCTTACGCTTTAAAGTGATTTTCTTAGGCGCAGCAGAGCTCGCATCACGATCACCATGACTGCGGCGAAGGAATACCAGCAGGATATTCTTATCATCGTTTGAGATCAGCTCATCGGCCTTAGTGTGGGGCAACCCGGCTTCCTTTACCTGCGACAACAGTTTGTCTACAGAAACGCCAACCACTCCAGCGAGTTCGCTAATCGTTACATCTACCATATAAACTCCCGTAAACCTTCATCACTCGTGATTACTCAAACCACGGTGCGCGTGCGGTCATAATCAATTCTCCTGCACGCTCTTCATCCATTCCTTCGATATCCATCAATTCGTCGACTGCTTGCTCTGCCAAATCCTCCATGGAAAGGATATTTTTCTTGGCAAGCTGAAGAGCCAGCGCATCATCCATGCCTTCCATGTTGAGCAAGTCATCTGCAATGTTCGCTGAAGACAGATCTTCTTCAGAGGCAATCGCCTGCGTGAGCAGGGCATCCTTCGCCCGATTGCGCAACTCATTAGCAATCTCTTCATCGAATCCGTCGATCGCCAGGATTTCATCCAGTGGCACGTAGGCAACCTCTTCCACCGAGGTAAAGCCTTCCTGCACCAGAACTTCAGCGACTTCTTCATCAACGTCCAGTTTTTCCATGAACATGACAATAAAGGTGCTGGCTTCCTGCTGCTGCTTTGCTGCCGCATCTTCTTCACTCATGACGTTTACCGTCCAGCCGGTCAGCTCACTGGACAGGCGCACATTCTGACCGCCCCGGCCAATGGCCTGTGCCAGATTGCCTTCTTCGACCGCAATATCCATGGTGTGGTTATCTTCATCAACGATGATCGAAGCCACTTCTGCAGGCGCCATGGAATTGATGACCAGCTGTGCCGGATTATCATCCCAGAGAATGATATCGATGCGCTCATTGGCCAGTTCATTCGACACAACCTGCACGCGCGACCCGCGCATGCCCACGCACGCGCCAACCGGATCGATACGGCCATCATTGGTGCTGACCACAATCTTCGCACGGGAGCCCGGATCGCGAGCCGCAGCTTTGATCTCGATGACCTCCTCGGCAATCTCCGGAACCTCAATCTTNAACAGCTCNATCAGCATGGCGGGTGAAGTTCTGCTGAGAAACAACTGTGGNCCCCGCTGTTCGGAGCGGACATCCGTTAATAACGCCCGCAGACGGTCTCCCATTCGAAAGGTTTCACGCGGAATCATCTGATCGCGCGGCAGCAGGGCCTCAGCATTGCTGCCCAGGTCGACAATCACACTGTCGCGGGTGACTTTCTTTACGGTTCCGGCGACCAGCTCACCGACACGATCTTGATAATCTCCGATAANGATTTCGCGCTCAGCTTCCCGGACTTTCTGCACGATAACCTGCTTGGCTGTCTGGGCGGCTATGCGACCAAACTCCACGTTATCGATCTTTTCCTCATAGGTATCGCCAACTGCCAGACTCTGATCTTTTTCACCAGCCTGCTCCAGCGTAAACTGAGCCGCTTCTTCCAGATACTCTTCGTCTTCGACGACAGTCCATACGCGAAAGGTTTCGTACTCNCCGNTATCGCGATCTACCGATACCCGGCAGTCAATCTCTTCACTGTCGTGNAACTTCTTGGTAGCCGTCGCCAAAGCCGATTCAATTGCTTCAAAAATNACAGCACGAGACACACCTTTCTCATTCGAGACTGCGTCCGCAACCATCAATATTTCTTTACTCATCATAATCGTGTCACCAAACCCGTCACTGACCGGATTGCCCTGCGATACCACTTGGCCTCTCAGTGCCTTCCTGCTTCAGTAAACAATATTCGCTTTTTCTATCTCTTCATGTGGTAGTTCAAAAGAGCTGCCTTCAACTTCTATCTGCACTACCCTGTTNACGACGTCTTGCAACATGCCTTTGAATTTTCTCCGCCCGTCTATGGGGGAGCGCATCCTGATGTCCACCTCTTCGCCGCAGAACTGTTGAAACTGCTCAACGGTAAACAGCAGTCGGTCAGTTCCCGGTGAGGACACCTCGAGCGTGTATTCACCGGCAATCGGATCTTCAACGTCAAGTATAGCGCTTACTTGCCGGCTGACCTGCTCACAGTCATTTATTGTGACGCCAGTGTCACGCTCAATGAAGATCCTGAGCACCGAATACTTACCCTGTGAAGAATGTTCAATGCCCCAAAGTTGCAGCCCCAAAGCTTCCACCGTTGGACTTACCAGTTGCGCGACTTTGTTGACGCTGCTCTTCACAGTTTTGCGGCCTCGGCTCCTTCCTGGTCCATTTCCGAAAAGAAACCCCAGAAACAAAAAATGGGCCCAAGGCCCACTTCACTTATACGCGGCCGGGCGTTCACAAGACCCAGTGCGCAGTTTGTCCCGCTGTTCGACGCAATCCATGCGGTGACCAGACTCCGGGAGCGGGCCACGACAGCTACGATTGTGCCGGATCAAGCCTACCCGAGGCGTTGTCTAGCGGATCCAAAAGTTGGTAGCGGGGGCAGGATTTGAACCTACGACCTTCGGGTTATGAGCCCGACGAGCTTCCAGACTGCTCCACCCCGCACCAGATCTTTACTAACCCCATGAAACACCGGCGGTTATTTCTGAAGAGATA
>NZJB01000004.1 GCA_002691885.1 Gammaproteobacteria bacterium | reverse complement strand
GGTCCGCAATGATAGGGGCATTGGGTAAGTCCCAGTCCCAGATATCATGATGAATGAACTGATAGTGCCACTGCCGTTCACCGGTTTTTATATCCAGCGCGACTATCCCGCTGGAAAACAGATTGTCGCCGTGGCGATCGCCACCGTAGTAGTCACCGGTAGGATCTTCGACGGGGAGGTACACATGTCCCAGTCCGGGGTCCCCTGAGATCGGGGCCCATACCCCGGAATTGCCGGTGATATCGTTTCCGCTCAACCAAGACTCATAGCCGTATTCGCCCGCCTCTGGGATCGTGTGAAACGTCCAAAGCAGTTCGCCGGAATGAACGTCAAAGCCTCGGATATCCCCTTTGGTATTGAACTTTGATCGGGGCCTTCCGCCGGTGCGGTGGGCCGCGCCGACCACAATGACGTCATTCATCACAAACGGCGGCGCCGAGATGCCAATGTCCGGATACGGATAGCGGGGATCATCAGCATTACGCAGCCCCTGATAGAGATCGACAATGCCGTTCTCACCAAACTGCGCGTCAGGTATCCCCGTTTCAGCATCCAGTGAAACCATCTGATAACCTGGAGAAATGTCTATCACCCGCTGCTTATCGCCTTTGCTGTAAAACGCGACACCACGGCCCGGCCCCTTTCGAGGCGCTTCGTCGTAGCGGTCACCCTCATCGTAGCGATACAACCACAGCAACTGTCCGCTAGTGGCATCGAGAGCCACTACGTTACGGGTGTTGGCGATATTGGCATAGAGAACGCCATTGATTTCCAGCGGCGTGGAGGGATTGGCGTAGTCTACGGTCGTGCCGAAGTTTTCCGTTGAAAATGACCAGGCCAGTTCCAGTTCGCTGACGTTGTCTGCGTTGATCTGATCCAGCGGTGAATAGCGATGCGCCCAATCGCCTCCATAATAGGTATTCCAGTCACCGTCATTGACCGTTGTGCTCTGCTGGCCCAGGACCGATGTTAAGGGGCTGGCAGTTAGGAGAGCCACTGACAATGGCGCGATAGAAAGGACGTTTTTTATTCTTATTGCCATGGGATATTCCCCCTGAGTCGCGAGTTAAGGTTATTTTTATTCAGCTTTTTCCGACTGGTCCTAATTTAGTCAATGACGCCGCGATTGACCAGAGCCCTCCGGAAGTTCTCATCAATCTGTGAGCACTCCCGATAGATCACGACAATTGGACTGCGGCTCCCCTGACTGGTACACCGCTGGCCGGTGAAGGCATGTTTGTAATTACCTGCCCGCAGGCGTATCGCAATCTCATCCACCCCCGGGCCCAGCACAAGTGCGACCCAAAGCTCAGAGCCAACGCATTTGTTGATAGGACAGCGTCGAGAAATTCCGATCCTACGGAGCTTATTTTTCTTGCTTTTATTCAATCAGGATAATGGGGGTGAACCTAAAAATACAGTGGTTTATACTCCAATGGCCTGACTGCAAAAGCAAAAAAGAAGGGGAAAGGAAAAGAAAAAATGAAATGGCGATTCCGTAACGCCTGGTCCGCAGCCCTGAGCTTCACGCTGCTGTTTTCGCACTTTGCGCTCTCACAGAATGACGAACGCCCAAATGTCGTGCTGATCCTTGCTGATGATCTGGGTTTTACCGATATTGCGCCATTCGGCAGCGAGATTGATACGCCCAATATTGCTAGACTGGCCGCCTCCGGGCTCTCGTTCACGAACTATCACACGGCGGCGAACTGTGCCCCCGCCCGTGCCATGCTGCTGACGGGAGTAGACAGCCACCGTAATGGCGTTCCAAACATTCCGGAGTCGATTCCGCCGGAGCAGCTCGCCTATGATCATTATCAGGGCGTTTTGAGCCAGAACGTGGTGACCTTGGCTAGCCTGCTGTGGGACAGCGGCTATCACACCTACATGACGGGGAAATGGCACCTCGGGCACACCCCGGAGTTGCTTCCGTCAGCTCGGGGCTTTGAGCGCACGATAGCAATGGCTGACACCGGTGCGGATAACTGGGAGCAACGTACCTATTTGCCTATCTACGATGAAGCGCATTGGTATGCAGATGGCAAAAAGCATACGCTGCCCGATGATTTTTATTCTTCAGAGTACTTTATTGATAAGACTATTGAGTTCATCCATGCGAATGAATCGGACGACAAACCGTTCTTTGCGTATATCCCCTTTCAAGCCGTTCATATGCCAGTGCAGGCGCCCAGAGAATTTTCAGATAAATATGCGGGTGTCTACGACGAAGGTTGGACAGTAATGCGTGAACGACGGAGGCTCGCTGCTGAGGAGGTTGGAGTAATACCAAAAAATACAGAGGCCATAGTGACACCTGGCACTCTTGATTGGAATGTCCTTACTGATGAGCAGAGAGCGCATCATGCGAGACGCATGGAGGTCTATGCGGGAATGGTCGATGCAATGGACATGCACATAGGGAGATTGATGGCCTATTTGGAGAGTATAGGAGAGTATGAAAACACGATTTTTATATTTACTTCTGATAATGGTGCAGAAGGTTCGCCGTTGATTAACTCGACTGCGAATTCAGTATTGGATCCTTGGTTTGAAAGGGTCGGGTATGAAACTGGAATTGAGAATTTAGGGGAGAAAGGATCATGGGTTGGGATTGGTCCAAGCAACGCGACGGTTGCAGCTTCACCGCTGGCCTACTATAAATTTCATGCGAATGAGGGTGGTCTTCGCGTGCCGCTGGTTATGTCAGGACCCGGTGTTTCCCAGCGAGGAGAGTTGAGTGATGAATTTGTCTTCGTGACGGATCTTGCGCCAACCATACTCAGTCTTGTCGAAGTGAATGATCACGGTGGTAGCTGGCTCACTCGCGAGGTAGAGCCAATCGTGGGCAAAGATTTCTCAACCTACTTGCAGGACCAAGCGGGTCCAATCCACACCGCGTCAGAGCCGATAGGTTACGAAATGGGTGGTAGTGGCGCTCTCTTCAAAGGCGACTACAAGATCGTAATCAATAGATTTGAACAGAATGAGTCTGAATGGCATCTTTTCAACATCAAGACCGATCCTGGTGAAGCGAATGACCTGGCTCAAGTGGAACCAGAATTGCTGGCTGAGATGTTGGCCGATTACAATGAATGGGCGTCGAACAACAATGTCTTGCCAATGCCAGAAGGATATAACCG
The DNA here is from genome assembly GCA_002691885.1 of Gammaproteobacteria bacterium. Lineage (GTDB taxonomy): Bacteria > Pseudomonadota > Gammaproteobacteria > Pseudomonadales > Pseudohongiellaceae > UBA9145. The sequence goes on along the minus strand of NZJB01000004.1, from coordinate 40,087 downwards.
GGGTAGAACCATCCTCCCTGGGTTCAGGCGCTAGTGTTTTCCCTGTTGCTGACGTCTGCGTAGCAGTGTTTCCGGCCTTTGCCGGAGGTGCGACTGGCGGCGCTCGCCCTGGTCATTGGTCGGATTATCGCGGGCGTGTGCCGGTCGGATTCATGGTCCTAGTCTGGCGTGTGACCATGATAAGCTCCCGCCATGAGAATCTGTAATGTGTCCCTCTCAGCCCTGAGCATGCTGTTTGGACTGGCCAGCCCACTGCATGGAGTTGAAGACGCTGCGCCCGCCCTCACCCAATGGGGCCAGCCAGATCTGCAGGGGGTCTGGAATTTTTCCTCTGATGTTCCCTTGCAGCGGCCGGCGCACTTTGGCGACCGTCAGTTCCTGACCTCCGAGGAGATAACGGCGGAGCAGGATCAGCGGCTTTTGCGGATTGGAAGTCGCGACCCTGTCCGCTCTGCTGAAGGAGTTGAGGCCTTGTATAATGACAATATATGGGCGGAAAACCGCAGCGACACCGATAGCGTTCGCACCTCGCTGATCGTGCTGCCGGACAACGGTCGCTTGCCGTCTGTTCAGGCCAGCATCAATCATCAGCCGGGCGGAGAGCGTGATGTGGCCGGAACGCGACCGGTGCGCTTCGCTGTTGGTGGTATCGGCCGGACGGGCCCGGAAGACCGGGGTGTTTCAGAACGCTGCCTCGTTGGTTTCAACAACATGCCGCAGCTGATGCCCAGCGTATATAACAACAACATACAGATCGTGCAGAATCGCGACTTTGTCGTGATTCTTGCGGAGATGGTGCACGATGCGCGAATGATTTCCTTGCGTGGGAACGGCCGGCTATCCGATGACATCGGTCTTTGGTCCGGCGACTCCCGCGGTCGGTGGGAAGGTAGCACGCTGGTCATCGAGACCCGTAATTTCAACGGCCTGACTCAGAGCTTTGCCGGCTACGGCTCGTCGAGAAACAAATTGCTGGTAGAGCGACTCACGAAAGTGGGGCCGCGTTTAATCAGCTATGTATACACCATTACCGATCCGGATACATTCAGCGCACCGGTCTCGGTGAGTCTGCCGCTGACCAAAGTTGACGCGCAACTTTACGAATATGCCTGCCATGAGGGCAATTACGGGATGGCGAATATGCTTAAGGCGGCCCGAGCCCGTGATGCGACAGCAGAAATCGATCGTGTGGCTGATCTGTTCCGGGACCGACAATAGGCATCCAACTATGCAAGGAAGCCTCAACTTTTTCAGAATCCTGAAGATTCTTCCGTTAGTGGTTGCGCTGGCTTCCTGCATCACGCCAAGCATTCGTGACTGGCCGGATGATGTTCCGCCAAGCAATCTTTTCATAAGTGCCTATCAGGCTGATGCAGCAAATCAGGTGCTGCAGTCTGAGCAGGCCTATCTCGAATGGATTCTCGGGTTTTATCAGGGGACCGTGATTTATCCGACTGGCTGGCTTGATGTTGAACGGCAGTTGCGGAATATCACAGAGCCGGAGCAACGAGCGGTGCTTTCCTCGCGCCTTCGTAATCTGGGGATTCTGATAGGTTCTGAATGGGCGAAGGAAAATGAGGCCAGGCTGATAGACAATCGAATGCTCGCTCTCTGGGGCACTACTCTGCAACTGATGCAGACAACAGGCGCACGACTGGGCGCGATTGAACTTGTTTCGCAGGATATCGAAGCGTTGTTTGCCGGCAACCTGCAAAAAACAGACATTTTGGAAGCCCGTTATGCCGAGCGCCTCGGTTTTGAGGTCTTCGGAGACTTTTAATCCCGGCGATCAGAAGGCTCGTGCAAAACACGGGCAGGCGGCCTGCTCCTGCGCACGTTTTATGCCGTATTGTTTACATTCACTGAACTACGCCTGACGGAGTGCATCGACTACAAATCCTAATCAAGGCGTCCCACAATTCTTCTTATATCGGATCCCCGGGAGGCATTTGCAGGGCTGGTGCCGCTTCTGAGCCCGGCGCACGTTGCTGCCACCGGCGAATCTCTGCGGCCGTGGCTTGTTCTTGGGCCGTGGTGTTCCTCCTGCTTTCCAACTCACCGGCAAGCGCGTTCAGGCGACTGGCCAGAACTGCTCTCACTTCTCCGGAGCTTTCTGTATCGCTGGCCTGAGTGATCATTTCATCGACTGTGACTCTCTGCGCCACATTGAGGATTTGTTGGCCATAGTCGTCTTCAGGCTTTTCGGCACCCCAGGTGCTTTCTAATAAACTGTCGACCACTTCTTCCAGATTCGGGTAATCACCCATGCTGCCGTAGCTGACCAGCCTTTGCATGCGCGCTGGATGCAGCAGGGTTTGTATCGACAGATTGGCGGCCCCTTCAGCTGCCCCGAGGGCGTCGAATAGCAGCCCGCTTCTTCCGGGAAACGCTTCGCCCTGATTATGGCGATAGGCAGCAGGGGGCAGTAGCTGCAGGATGTTCTGCGGCAGTTTCAGAAAATTGACGTCGAGCGTAGAGAGGACAGTGTTCAGAGCTTCTCTCTGCTCTTCGCCGTCAACAACAGTAAATGGCGTTTGCCCGTCCCCGCGGACGGCATTGCGATAATCAGCGCCGCCAATACTCTGAGCCGCTGAATTAAGCTGGAAACGATGATGCATATACAGTGGCAACAGCACATACTCGAGCTCGGAGTGGGGCTCGCCCTCGCGAATCAGCGCCGAGCTGAAATTAGCCAGACCGATGCGACGCACTTCGATTTCCGTCTTCAGCTGTTCTACCAGATTATCGCCATTGTCCCAGGCGCTGGCATACTGATGGCCGGCGCCGACAAAATTATTGTTGTTGTGGGCCATGAACAGCAGACCCCGGTCCAGGCTTTCCTGCACAATTTTTGCTAGCTCCTCTTCCTCGTCGGTGCCTTGCGGAAACTGTTCATAGGAATACCGCACAGCTAGCTTGTCATACTCGCCTATCCGCTGCAGGTAGGCATTGGAAAAATCAAGCTGCTCTTCCTCCGTGATTTCTATCAGGGGTGCAGGATAGTCCATGACACTCTCCCGGCCATATGAACTGGCTAGGTAGTTGTGGGGATATCCAAGAGTGTGGCCCACTTCATGTGCAGACAGCTGTCTCACCCTGTCGAGGGCCATATTGACAGAAGCGTCGTTGTTACCTCCTGCCGAAGACAAGTAATCGAAACCGGGCTGCAAGCCCTGACCATGCAGATAGTCCTGCCTGAGCCGAAGGCTGCCCAGGTTGACGTTTCCTTTGATGATTTCACCCGTTCTTGGGTCCTGTACTGAGCCACCGTAGGAATAGCCTCTGGTCCGCCGGTGGGTCCAATGGATCATGTTGTATCGAATATCCTGAGCGTCTGCGCCCGGCGGCAGCTCTTTGACCTGAAAGGCATTTATAAAACCGGCAGCGTCAAAAGCCTGATTCCACCAGCTCGCCCCTTCGATCAAGGCACTTTTGATTGGCTCGGGCGTGCCGGAGTCGACGTAGTAGACGATCGGCTCCACGGGCTCTGATCGGGCGGCATTCGGATCTTTTTTCTCCAGCCGGTGCCGGGCCACCAGCCTGATCTGCAGGTCTTCGTCAATGCCTGTACTGTAATCTTGAATGGTAGGTCCACTAGTGCCGATGCGCGGGTCTGCAAGGCGAACTCTGAAATTGTCATCCGGCAGTTTGACCAAGGAGTGGTGCTGCCTGAGGGTGATGGCGCTCCCGTTCGAGGCAACGCCGGAAACCAAACTCCCGGGGTCACTGCTGGCGAACGTCAGTAAGGTCTCGATTTCGACGTTTTCGGGAAAGGCCTTGGTGTTGTCAAGGTAAAAGGCGCTTCGACTGACATCCAGCGTAAAGCGTCCCTGTCCACGATTGGCGATCGTGCCCGCAACGTCCCTAGCATCTCTTAAGAAGAAGTCAGAGGCGTCAACCAGGACGCGTCCCTCTGTCTCCGCGACGATGTCAAACCCCCAGAGTACTGAAGGGGCAAATGAATCTTCGACCGCCTGTCGCTCCAGCTCATTGGTACTCGACGCGCGGTAGCGGTAGTTGGGCTGCATCAGCAAGAGGCGAGGCCCTATGCGTTTTGGCGACAGTACATAGGTGCCACTTAATTGACCGCGGTCAATACCGACGGGATTGGAGCCCAGACCCGACGCCATGGAAACCTGATAGAGGAATTCAGCGTCAATCGAGTCGATCTCCCAGTACATCTGACCCGTTGAGTTGTTCCAGTACATGGTAAAGTATCCGGACAGCCGTTCGGCGCCGGCCACGGTGTCCTCGATCGATGGAAGACTCTGTGCGCGGGACACGGCAGGCCCGAGCAGCATTGTCAGTATGCCTACGGCAACAACAAGGCGCCTTAAAGCGGCGCTTGTCCTATGGTGCGGGGCTGTGTTGCCTGATGATCTGGACAGTCGGAAAAAAGCAGATGTTGCCATGATGATGATCCTGGCCCGCGTTCGGGCTCGACTCAAATTTGAAAGAGGTTAGGTAGTTAAGCCGGGACACAAGGCAGGATTATAAGCCGTATTGGTGCAATTTTATGCAGGAACCGGCCCATTCTGTTCCGCCCTGATCTGTGCCTTCGCGAAGTCGCTGTCGCCGGGAGTAGACCCTATATCTGTCAGACCTGATTCGACCTGACCCCGGTTTGGCCGCCAACCCAATCCCGGTCTGTCACGTTCCAGTTGCGAGCGAGATAAATGAACGGGGTATCCAGTGCCGCGATGAGCAGTTTGAACAGATATTTAGAGAGCGCTAACTGCATGGCTGTGGCCAGGTCGACGACGCCCCACCACACCACAAGACCATAGATCAGGGCGTCCAGCGCCTGCGAGCACATAGTGGATACGTTGTTCCGCAGCCACAGATGCCTGCCCTGAGTTTTTAGCTTAATTGCATGAAAAATCCAGACGTCAAAACGCTGGCTGACCAGATAGGCCAGCAGTGAGCCGAGAACGAAGCGTGGCGTAAAATCAAACAGGGTCGCCGTCGCCTCGTGCATGCGCTGAGCGAGTTCGGCAGTTGCTGGCGCTGAGGCGGGCAGATAGAACAGGCTCATGCTGATCATTACGATGATCATGACACTGACCGTAAATCCGATCATGACCGCCCGTGTTGCCTCTGCCTTGCCGTAGCGTTCACTGAGCAAATCGGTCGCAAAATAGATGCTGGAGTAGAGGATGACAGCCATGCTGGTTTGCAGGCCGAAAATCTCAGTGAGTTTGGGGCCTTGCAGATTTGCCAGCAGAAGGCTGATGACAATGCTGGCATAGAGCCCCTGCCTGCCGAATAGGCGGAACAGCAAAATCGCGAATCCCAGATCCGCAGCAATGGTTGCAAACCATAGCAGCTCTTGATTCCGAGTGAAAAGTTCAGTGATGAAAGTCATATCCGTTTGAAACATAGACAACTCTAATTATTTTTACAGAGAGCCTATCTTTATAATGATTCTATGCCTTGCTGCGTCGTTTTAATACTCTTCAGTGATCGCTTGCTGATCAGATCTAGACACCGCGCTCGCTCGTTATATCGCGTATGGAACTTATACAGATACTTCAGGGCGTCGCAACAGTTCTGGTCGCTTTGCTGGCAGGCTCGATGCTGTTTTTTTCCTTCGTGATGGCGCCGCTTATTTTCATCAAGCTGGACATCGATGTGGCCGGCAAATTTGTGCGCGCGGTGTTTCCCTGGTACTACCTGTTGATTCTGACTCTGGCCGGGCTGGGCGCGCTGACCCTGATGGCCTTCGCGCCTATGAATGCCGGCCTGATGCTGCTGATTGCTGGATCGACTGCATACTGCCGTCAATACCTTATGCCGCAGATCAATGATTACCGTGATCGCTCGCGAGCCGGTGAGGCGGGGACCGCAGAAACTTTTGACAAGCTGCACCGTCGCTCAGAGGTGCTCAATGGGCTGCAGTTGCTGGCAGTGATGGCAGTGCTGCTGCATCTGGCGTTTGTCCGGTTCTCTTGAACCCTGCTTTATTGTTAGGTTTTAGTGCGTCTCTTAAGTGGAACGAGAGCGGGCAACGGTTATTCAGAACGTGGTCTGTACACTGAGTATCCAACGGCGGTAACGGCTGCTGCAGGAATCCTGAATCAGTGCGATGTTGCCGTCAATGGTCGTGCCGTCGTAGCGCTCCCGATATCGACACTGGGAGGCGTCGAGCGTGTTGTCGGTTTCCAGTCTGAACACCCAGTCTTCGAACCAGATTTTCTGCACGAACAAGTCCAGTGATCGCTGTCGGTCATTGCGAGTTCGTGTAACGATGTCGATATTGTAGTAACCACCCCATACCGGGTGGCTGTAATCGATGCCATAACTCAGGTTGATGGACGTAACGTCCTGCCTGAAATTCAGGTTAGCAAATGCTCTGCCGCCGGTACGGACTTTTTGATTTATGAAAGGGTCGAGTATTTCAGAATCAAACAGGCCCATTCGGCCAGAGACTATGGCGTTTGGTAGATTAAACTGGATCAGCCTCAGGCTGGCTCGCGTGAACCATCCGTATTCCTTGGCCGGCCCAACGTTTCCGGTGGCAGAAACCGGTCTGTCGGGATCAACCGTAGCGTTGATCCGACCAATCTGGTTATCGATGTCTGTGTAAAAGACTCTGGTGGCCAGAACACCCGCATCATTGGGCAGGCGATACTCCAGCTCCCCTTCGTAAGACCAGCTGGTTTCGGGCTCGAGCTCCGGATTCCCGGCAAAGCCGTCAATATCACGGTCTTCGTCATTTGCAGTCGCTGCGAATGCCGAGAAGCTTAGCTGTGATACATTCCGCCGTACAGTTCCGCGAAACCGGAAGTTGTCAGCAAAGTTATAGCGATAGTCAAAGGTCGGGCGCCAGAACTGGAAGTCCCGGATTTTGCTGAGCTCACCGGTCTGAGCAATTTCCGAGGTTTCATATACGACACTGCTTTCGAGAGAGCTTTTGTCGTTGATCGTCCAGTTGTGGAAGGCGAAACCTTCATAGCGGGTTTCCTTGACGCTCGTTCCTGCGTTAGAGGCAGAAGCCAACAATGACAGACCGCCGTACTGATCTGACGCCGGTTCGGTGCCGAAAGGACTGGCGATGAAAAGAGCTGAATCCAGCTCCGTGATTGCCCGCTCGAAACCTACCCGGACCGATTGCTCTGCGCTCAGTGAAAAATTATAGTTCGATTGAACGATGAATTCGCTTCTCTCCCGCTGAGAATCAATGAACAGATTTTTGGACAGTGGCTCAGTGGACTGGTCTGCTATGAACCGCTCTCTGATCGAGTTGCGAATTTCGTTGTTGGTGACAAACAGCACGGCCAGCCGGGAGCTTTTTGTAAAGCTGTATTCATAGTCGCCACCGATCTCCCAGTTACTTTCGTCGTTATTTATCCGTTCTTCCTGGGTACTTTCAATGCCCACACCGTCGATAAAGTCGACGAAATCTCTCTGGATAGCGCGCGGGAAATCCCCCTGCTGGAGTTGGGCATTGAGCTGCATTCGGTGGGCACCCAGGCCATAGCTCATGTTGGTGCTCAGGGACCGCCGATCCTGATCGCGAACATTCTCTTCAAACAGCGTGCCTAACACTTCACCGCCGGGGGTCACTCGGACTTCCCTGTTGTCGCGGTTTTCGTAGTTAGGACTCGATTCAGCATTGACCAGCGCCTGAAAGTTGCCGATTTGGGTGGACCAGCCGACGTTGCCGCCTATCTCATAGGTATCGTCATGGTTTAGGCGCTGAACGAGCTCTACCTGAGTGCTCGACCGCGAAGGTAGCGCCAAAAGAATGATGTTGATTACCTCGCCAGCGCCCCTGACGTTCAGCTCGCCGGAGGTGTCCCTGATGATTTCGATGCGCTCGACTTCGGCAGCAAAAATGCGATCCAGCTGATCCCGCGCTGAGTTGTCCTTGCCCGCGATCCTCTGTCCGTTGATGAGGATGTTGCCGCCAGTGCCCAGACCTCGGCCGCCGCCACCGCGATTTCCGCCAAAAACATTGACGCCGGGTATTCGGTCCAGCATGTCGCTGGCGGTGATGGGATTGTACTGATCAAAGAATCCGGACTCGTAGACGACTGTTGAATTCGCCGCGCCGGGGTCTACTGTGCTGTTGCGTTCGCCGCTGACCGGCCCGGTCAAGGAAGCTGCGTTTTCCGGAGCCTGCTGGCCGTGAGCTGCAGTTGCATGCAGCAGGTATCCGAGCGCCATCATGCCGATCGATGTTTTCGCGAAACTCGGGGAATAAAGCGGTTGCATCGACGTCAGAATCCGGCTTCATAAACACGAAGCGCGAACCATAACAGATTCTGCTGCGCTTGTAGGCCCCTGGCCCCGATTTTTCGTCCTGTCACCGCAAAAAAGCCAATAAAGGGGGGGGCAGGGCAATTTCCCGGATCGGGCTCCGTTTCTGCAGTCGAAGAGGGGCAGACCATGTCATGAATGTTGATTCGCTGGTTCGTTTCAGCACTGATCAGTCTTCCTCTTGCTCTAGGATCTCCCAGGCCTCATAGGCCGCATTCAACTCGGAACGATTATCCTCCATCTTTTTAAGTACAGCCTCGACGTCGGACTGATCACCACCATAAAAGTCCTCTGCTGCCATCTCTGCTTCCAGTTTCTGCGCCTCGCTCTCGAGCTTGTTGATTTGTCTCATCAGCCGTTCAAGCTCTTTCTTCTTCTTGTTGGCATTTTTCCGTTGAGCCTGCATCTGCTGCGGGCTGCGCTTACCGTCCGTGTCTGACGTTTCTGGGGTGTTCGGTCTAGATGCAAAATGTTCTTGACCCTGAATGTGCTGCAACGATCCTCCCCCGCGGGTCCAGTCGGTGTAACCACCGACATGCGTTTCGACGCTGCCGCCGCCGGTGAACACCATCACGCTGGTCACGGTATTGTCCATGAACTGTCTGTCATGGCTCACCATCAGAACGGTGCCTTCAAAGGAAATCAGAATGTCTTCCAGCAACTCCAGAGTTTCTATATCCAGGTCATTGGTGGGTTCATCCAGCACGAGGATGTTAGCGGGTTTGCTGAACAGCTTGGCCATAATTGCTCTGTTCTGCTCGCCACCGCTGAGTGCTCCGGCTGGCGTGCGGACCCGGTCAGGCGTGAACAGGAAGTCGTTGAGGTAGGTGATGGCGTGCTTTCGCTTGCCGTTGATTTCGATGAAGTCCTGCCCGCCACAAACGTTATCAATCAGGTCCTTCTCCGGATCGAGATGTTCCCGAAGCTGATCGAAATAGGCGATTTCCAGTTTCGTGCCCAGCTTGATACCGCCCTCACTGGGTGTGAGATCGCCTAGTATCAGTTTAAGCAGGGTCGATTTACCTGCGCCATTGACTCCAATCAACCCGATCCGGTCACCTCGCATCACGGTCGCCGACAAGTTTTTGATGATTTCTTTGGTATCAAAGCGGTGTGATACGCGGGTTAACTCGACAACAAGTTTGCCAGATCGCTCTCCCTGGCTGGCTTCNAAGCTGGCTTTACCCTGCTGACTTCGCCTTTGTCTCAGTTCGTCGCGCATCGCTTTGAGCGCTCGAACACGCCCTTCATTGCGCGTCCGCCGGGCCTTGATTCCCTGTCGGATCCAGACTTCTTCCTCGGCGAGTTTCCGATCAAAGAGTTTGTTGGCGGACTCCTCCGCCGCGAGCTGTTCCTCTCTGAAACGCAGAAAGCGCGTATAAGTGCCGGCGAATTGATGCAGCTTGCCACGGTCGATTTCGGCAATCTCATTAACCACTTTTTCAAGGAAATGGCGGTCGTGGGTCACCAACAGCAGCGCCCCAGTAAATTCCTGCAGCGCCTGCTCAAGCCACTCAATGGCAGGAATATCGAGGTGGTTTGTCGGCTCATCCAACAGCAGGATTTCCGGTTCCTTGACCAACGCTCTTGCCAGAGCGACGCGCTTGCGCCAGCCGCCGGACAGGTTGCTCATGACCTCGCCAGCCGGTAACTGAAGGCGATCAATGATCGCGTCCACTTTCGTGCTGAGATTCCAGCCGTCCTTCAGTTCCAGCTTTGCCTGAATCTGTTCTAGCTCAAAGAAGCTGGCGGCATCACCGAGAGACGTCAGATGGTGGTATCGCTTCAACAGGTCGCCGACATCAGACAGCNCGTCGGCCACCAAGTCGTAAACGGTCTCACTGCCTGCTTCCGGTAGGGACTGCTCCAGCCAGGCAACGGCGGTACCGGGCCGAATCCAGCGTTCACCCCCATCAGGCTGGGCAGATCCGGCAACGATCCTCATGAGGGTCGTTTTGCCGGCGCCGTTGCGACCCAGCAGGCCAATTCGCTGGCCTTTGGCGATCTGAAAATCAACCTCATCCAGCAGGATATGTGTGCCGAAGNTCAGTGAGACTTTGTCGAGGCGAAGTAGCGACATCAAAGATTCCGGTGTTAGTGATCAGGCAGCCAGGTGCTGGTTTATGACGCCTAAAAACGCAGGGCCGTAGCGTTCCAGCTTTCGTTCCCCGACGCCCGAGAGCTCACCGAACTCTTCCATGGTCTGTGGCAGACGCAGACACATTTCCTGTAGTGTGGTGTCATGGAAAACAACGTAGGGGGGGACGCCTAGCTCTTCCGCGTAGCCGCGACGGCATTCCCGGAGAGCTTCCCACAACGCAATGTCAACTTCCGGCGCCAGTTGAACTTTGGTCTGCGCCTTCGCAGCGGTCGGCTGANCGTCTTTGCGCAACGCAATGGTTTCTTCCCCGCGNAGCAGGGGGCGACATTTCTCTTCAAGCCGGAGGGCGCCAAAGCGTTCCAGATCGACACTCATATAGCCGCGAGCCACCAGCTGGCGGAAAACAGATCGCCACTGATTGTTGTTTAGATCCTGACCAATGCCGTAAACGGGCAGCTTCTGATGCCCATACTGAAAAATCCTGTCATTGTTTGTGCCTCTGAGAACTTCAATCAAGTGATTGACGCCGAAACGCTGTTCCGTGCGAAAGGCGACGCTCAACGCTTTGCGGGCGGCCTCTGAGCCGTCCCAGGTCTCGGGCGGGTTGAGGCAGGTGTCACAGTTGCCGCAGGCCTGGTTCTGATGTTCGCCGAAATAGGACAGCAGGGCCTGCCGCCTGCAGGTCGTGATTTCGCACAATCCCAACATGGCGTTGAGCCGATGCTGCTCGGCCCGTTTGTGATGTTCACTGCCTTCAGAATTGGCCATCATTTGGCGCAGTTTGATGACGTCCTGCAATCCATAGATCATCCATGCTGTTGCCCGCTCGCCATCGCGGCCGGCCCGCCCGGTTTCCTGATAGTAGGACTCAAGGGTTCTTGGCAAATCAAGATGAGCGACAAACCGAACGTCCGGTTTGTCGATTCCCATGCCGAAGGCGATGGTGGCCACGATGATGACAGTTTCATTCCGGAGAAACAGTGCTTGATGGGTAGATCGCAACTCTGCGCTCAGGCCAGCATGATATGGATAGGCGTTGAAGCCCTGCTCACTGAGCCAGGCTGCGATGTCTTCGGTCTTGTTGCGGGACAGGCAGTATATAATGCCAGAATCGCCCTGATGCTCAGATTTCAGAAACTTCAACAGTTGCTGCTTGGCGTTATGTTTTACGCCGATTCGGTAATGGATGTTCGGGCGATCAAAACCTGCGATGAATTTCTCTGCGTCGTCTAACTGAAGACGGCTGACGATCTCCTCCCGGGTCCTGGCGTCAGCGGTAGCGGTTAGAGCGATACGCGGAACTGCGGGAAAAATCTCGGGCAGCAGGCTGAGCTGCAGATAGTCGGCGCGAAAATCATGCCCCCACTGGGACACGCAGTGTGCTTCGTCGATGGCAAACAGCGCCAGTTTAGTCTTTTTCAGTAGCTGCAGGGTGCGCGCCTGGGTCAGTCGCTCCGGAGCGATATACAAAAGATCGAGAGCCCCTTCGATGAGCTGCTGTTCGATAGCTCTGACCTCATCTGCTGACTGAGTCGAGTTCAGGAATGCAGCTTTGACGCCCAGCAGCCGCATCGCATCAACCTGATCCTGCATCAGGGCGATCAAGGGCGAGATGACAATGCCGCAGCCATCTCTGGCTAGCGCAGGTATCTGATAGCACAGGGATTTGCCTCCGCCGGTTGGCATCAGCACCAGGGCATCATTACCCGCAGTCAGGGTTCGTATGATCTTGTCNTGTGGTTGACGAAAGGCGCTGAAGCCAAAGACTTGCTGCAGTATTTGGGTTGGGGCTGTCATCAAGGACGAGTATAGCGGCTATCGAATCTTCAAGACCAACCTCGAAGCACTTGCTGGCGCGGCATCTGAAGCATCAGTGGGACAGGTTCTGCGCGGGGCGGCATAAATGAATCTGGGTGGCTTCATGGCCGGGCCATAGCATAGAGGTGGTGAATAAGCTCTTTTACACCATCGAGCGTGAGTTCACCCCCGATGACGGCCTTTCCGGCAGACCGTTGTTGGCGCATCCTATTAATGGCTCGGTTTTTATGCAGGCCAGGATGTAAAGGCACTACCCGGAGCGCGTGAAGTCATCGAGGAGGGGCAGCATGGGCTAGCTGAACAAAAAATCCACGTGGCGGCGGAGGTAGCTGGTATGGCACTGCGCATAAGAGAGCTCGCTGCACAGTGAAATTCAGGTCTGATTTAACATTGACCCATATCGGTGAGGCTCACCGTCTGCCNGAGCGNCTAGAACAGCTCAAAAGGCTCAAATTCGCCGTGGAGTAAATCCTGTGACCCTTGATGCCCGAGCCAGCCATTGATGACGGTCTGATAGACGCGTCGGAAATCAGTGGTGTAGGCAAGATTATCCTCCGGATTGAGCTGTGTAAGGCTGGGCANCTCTCCGTACTGTCCACCTTGTACCTGTTTGCCGATCACGAACATGTTATTCGCTGCACCGTGATCCGTGCCAAGATTTACATTTTCAGGGACGCGTCGACCGAACTCCGAAAAGATCATCAACGCGACATCATCTGCCCTACCGATTCGCTCAAGATCCTGCATAAAGGCAGAGACTGCGTCGGAGGTATAGGTGAGCAGGCGNCGGTGAACATTGTTCTGGAACACATGCGTGTCAAAGGCATTGTTTCTGTATGAAACGTAGTAGACCTTGGTGGGCATTCCTGCATCTATCAGCGACACCACTTTCGGCAAATCCAGGTTGTTCACCCCATAGTCTATGGGTGAGCTGTAGTTCTTCCAGGCTTGCCTAACCAGACCAGACGCATCTTGAGCGCTGCGGGCGATATTCAGTAAAAAGTCTCTGGAGCCGTTGGACTGACTGCCGGTCTCGGCCACCCGGTTCAGCTCGTCTCGCTCCTCATAAAATGCCTCACGCGTAAATCGGGCAGGCTGATCGAACACAACCGGCACATGAGCCGCACTGCGAACGGCGAGAGACTGTCTTGCAGCGATATTGACGAGATAGTTCGGGGGCGCATCGGGCGCTATTTCCCCAGCCAAGCGGCCAACCCATCCATATTCATCTCCGCTGTTTGGGGCGGCCGTGTGCCAATACGCCATCGAGGTGAAGTGCGAGTATGAGGGGTTTTCATAGCCACATCCGTGAAAGATAGCCATGGTGCCATCTTTATACAGACGCTCAAAACCTGCCATGCCGCCGTTGAGCCCGAAGTGATCATCCAGTATCCGCAGCTCACCCTTGGCCAGACCAATGTTCGGGCGATGCCGGTAGTAAGCATCGTCTCCATAGGGCACTACTGTGTTCAATCCGTCATTGCCCCCGGAAAGCTCAAGGATCACGAGTATCTTCTCGTTGGCTTGCGCCGCTGCGGCTGCATGGGCAGCCTGTCCGATTAATGAGGGCGCCAATACGGTGCCACTTAGGCCTGCCAGACTGATTCCAGCCATTCCCCTTCGAAGTATTTCCCGACGGGTGAGTGTTGAGGAAAACCGTCTGTTATTGGCTGTTTTCATATCTCTCTCCTCGTTCTTCTTATCCGAGCTGATACTCAGGTTGGCTCATGAGCAGATGCAGCATCATGCGCAGAGCATCTTCCATGTAGGTCTGTGCTGCTGGAATGNNTGATGTCCCGAGCTCTTCCGCAAGAAAACCGATTANCATAGTGCGGATATCAGAGCTTGGCTCGACCCTCATGTATCGGAAGATAAAATAGTCTACGACTTCGCTAGCTGTGGTTAACTCCTGCTGAAGAACGTCCTCAGAGAGGCTGAGCCTCGCTGTATGACGAGGGATCGGCTTGACGCGCTGAATGGCCATTTGCCAGCCCCGAAAACTGCCGTAGCGGGTGTTAAAGTCTTCATCCCTATCCGCCAGCTGGTTGGACTCGGCCATGACCACTCCCTCTCCGATGTTAGAAGGCTGGGTTGCAGAAGTGATGTCCATGCCATCCCGAATCCGCTGNGCTACGCTCTGGATTTCGCGGCTCCCGTTGCGCCGGTCAGGAGGGATNAAGTTGATATCCGGAAAGAGCACATCGCGGGCGAAATTGCCACGCTCCAGCAAAAGCCCTGGCGTGATCCAGCTCCGTCCTCCAGCCCACCCTGCAACGGTTGGCGGTCTGAACAGAGTTTGACCGAGTGAACCGGTTGTACGATTGAAATCTGGAACACCGGGAACGCTATCCAGACCTAGTTTTTTGTAGGTCGATATGGCCAGTTCAACAGGGCTTTTGATATGTGTGCCTACGGAAGCGTCGCTGTAGAAATCCTTAGAAAGGAAAATCGTTTCTAACAGGGTAGCAATCTCGTAGTCTGCTGCCCTCAACACCGAGCCTAATTCGATTTGCAGTTCCGTGCTCAGCTCTGTTCTAACGAAAAAGCGATAAATCTTGCCAGCGATGTATTCGGCTGTCGCAGGCTGCTCCATTATCATCGCAATAATGTCTTCACCATCGAATTCGCCGGAGCGACTGAGAAAGACTTTGCGCGCACCGTCATGCTCATGCTCATTAAAGACGAATTGCAGATCTACATAGTTCCAACCGGTAAACGCTCGGGCGGCCTCACGTATATCCTGTTCATCGTAGTTGCCAACGCCCATGGTGAAGAGTTCCATGATCTCCCGGGCAAAATTTTCATTGGGCGCTCCTTTGACGTTCACTCCGGCATCAAGAAACGCCAGCATTGCGGGGTCTTTTGCCACTGCCAGCATGAGCTCGTGGAAATTACCGGCGCCCATAGCGTGGAAGAGTTCCAGTTCTTGGAGTAGCTTGCGGTAATCCCTTACCTTGCCTTCGCTGATCGCGTAGTGTCCATGCCAGAACAAGGCCATTTTTTCCTGTAGAGGAGATTCGGTTGTCAGCATTCGGTTCGCCCACCAGTACGCGACTCTCTCTGTTTCAAGCCGACTTGCACGCAGCCAATAGAAGAACTTGTTCACGACTGGCTGCAGCCGACGATTGCCTTCAGGCTTAACCTTTATTCCCAGCGCTTCTCCGGTTCGTTTCGCCAGTTCAGTTGTTGCCGGTCTGCTGGGGGGGAATGGCTCCAGGCCCGGGTCATGAACTCCTGAATGATCAAACGGCAAGGCGGAGGTACCCCCAGCCCTATCGAAATGTACCAACTGCTCGACGGCGTCCCGAACGCCCAGTTCGAACAGCGCCTGAACTTGTTCCGGTGTCCCGCCAAATCCTGCGCGTTCGAGGAGATGAGCAGCGGTGTCTTGGTTCCAGCTGGACGCGGGTAAAGGGGTAAGATTGTCTTGCCAGGCATCAGGCGCTGACCCGCTTGCGGCAAATGCAGAGCTGACAAGGTAAATCAAAAGGATTACCTGTAGGCCTGTGCTGGCACGACGTTGGCTCTTATCCTGTTCGAATATCATGACTCTTTCTGATTTTTGATCGACTTTTATCAAATTACCCCAAATTGCAGTGTTTTAACATACTGCAAACCGACCTTGTGGGCTGTGTCGCTGCAGTCAGGGCACAGAATCGGAAAAATCCAACTGAAGCGTCAATGCGTATCCNGANTGCGACCTAAGATTTTTTGCCCCTATTTTTTGAAATGTCGGCTCCCCGTTTTCTCTTCTACGATTGTGTCAAGACTAGCGTAAAGCTGATTCAGCGCTCAGTTCTGTCAGTCCTGCTCTGCCTTTTAGTCACCACGATCGCTGAAGCCGGCGCCATTGTGGAGGTGCAGACTTCGTTCGGTACCTTTTATCTGGAAATTGACGAGGAATCTGCGCCCCTGACCGGCGGCAATTTCCTTAATTACGTCAGAAGCGGGCGATACAACAACACCTTCATTCATGGCGCCATCGGCGGCTCTCTCATCCGTGGTGGCGGCTACACCTTCGCCAACTGCACAGACGGTCCACAGAGAATCGAGCTGGATGACCCGATCCCGCTTGAGGACACGGGGCTATCGAATCTCGATGGCACCATCGCGGCGCTCAGACCGGCGAGTGACATCAACGGCGCCACTAGTGAGTGGTTTATAAACTTGGGTGCTGATACGGGCCTGGATACCCAGGACGGCGGCTATGCCGTGTTTGGAAGAGTCTTGGGCGACGGGCTCAATATAGTTCGCAATATTTCCCTGGCCAACTTTGTGCGATTGGGTTTCTTTCTGGAAACCCCAACGTCCAACTATTTTCAGTCCACGGTAAACTGCCAGCAGTTCTCACGGGATAATCTTATTCTGGTTTTAATGGCGGTTGTGAATGAGGATTCTCTGGCGGCAACGGCCAGCTATGATGCGGTCAGTGAGNTGTTAGAAGTCAATGTCGACCTGGGCGGAGACGGATTTATCCGGGTGCCGTTCGCGGTCTCGGTTTCCGACGATCAGACCATCATAAGCGCCCGGCTTGAGTCTGCAGTCGATTTACATCAGCCGGTGCCTAATATGGCATCCTACGACGCTATCAGCGGCCGTCTGACACTGCCCTCGATCGGGATTGATGGGGAAATTCGCTTTCGCAATATCGTTTTTGAGCTCAGCGATGCGACCTCAGCGACGTTTTTGTTGCGCTCTATCGAACAATAAGCTGCACCGTCGCTNAGTNTTTTATCTCTGGTTTATNGATCACAACCTCACTATCCTGATCCTGTANCTGTCGCTGCGGGATGCCGGCAGCGATTTTGATGCTTCGGGAGATTTCAGATGAATAGCAGGCGAATCTTTAAGTTGAGTGGCCTTGGCGTCGGTGCTCTGANGTTCTTGTATGTGGGTTACGTAATCTGGTTCGAGGCACAACTGGGAATTAATCAGCCGCAGGGCGATACCTCAATCGTCATCGCGACCTTTAATAAAGACAATGAGCGGCATGAGCGGGTAGTCCGCCTTGAAACCATTGACNATAAATACTACGTCGCCGCTAACCACTGGCCCAGAGCTTGGTATGACCAGGCTCTTGCAAACCCTCAGATTGAAGTCAAAATGCCTGGTCAGGACAGTTTTGCCTCTTTTGAAGCTGTGACTGTCGTGGGAGAAGAAGATGCCTTTGTGCGGGAAATTTATAACGTTGGCTTNAGTTTTCGTTGGCGGACCGGCTTTCCGCCAAGGTATTTTCTCCGGCTGGAACCGAATCCGAGTTGAACCCCAAACCAACTATCAGCTATGCGGAGTGACGAAATGTCCAAGCCTAACTTCTTTGAGGACATTGAAGTAGGATCCGTCGAAGAATTCGGGGGCTATGAAGTCAGCGCGCAGGAGATTATTGAGTTCGCGACCAAATACGATCCACAGCCTTTCCACCTTTCGGAAGATGGCGGGAAACAGACCCACTTCGGTGGCCTGGTTGCGTCGGGTTGGCACACTGGCAGTATCGCAATGCGGCTGATTTGCGACAACATGCCGGAACATTCTNNCTCATTGGGTTCGCCGGGCATTGATGAATTGCGCTGGAGAAAACCGGTCTTTCCCGGCGATGTGCTCCGGGTTCGCAGTACCATCNNTGATAAGANACCCTCCAGGTCANGACCCGAACTGGGCNCTGTCTTTATCCTCAATGAAGTGATTAATCAAAACGATGTGGTGGTCATGAGCTATNGCCCTATCGTACTTTACAAGCGGCGAACTTGAAACGTTAGCGGGTGGTCTGAGCCACAGTCGCGGGCTNACGNCGCTGCTTGACTGGCCTCAGAAGTATTGGTGATANCGCTGCGCTGGGGCAGCAAAATGCCGCCTAACTTGCTATATTAATCGACNTCAAGGACAAACCGCGTGGGTGACGCTTCACGACGCCGGCTTATTTCGGCTCTGCTCGGATCGAACGGCGTAAATTCGCGGATAGAGAAAGATAATGAAAACACGAAGTCTGTCAGTTCGCGCTGTCGCGGTTTNCCNGGTTNTGCTGACCAGTTCNCTGGTTGCNGCGGGCGTCTNCGCACAGGGTACGCCACTGCCTGTTGAACTGTTGCCGCTGGGCAAGGATCTCGGATTACGTTCNGGCCAAACGGTNACCCCTGCCTATGAAGGCTGGTATGAAAATGAAGATGGCAGCCTNGCTCTGTCGTTCGGCTACTACAATCGCAACACGGAAGAGGTGGTCAATATTCCGATAGGGCCATCAAACCGCATCGTGGGTGCGCCAGACGCTCTGCGTAACCAGGGTCAGCCCACGCGGTTTGAAGTTGAACGGCACTGGGGTGTGTTCACAGTGACCGTGCCGGCGAACCATGAGGGTGAGATCGCTTGGCATCTGGAAAATCAGGGCAAGGTGTTTCATGTTCCTGCCAATCTTGATGCCGACTACATCATTGATGCCATAGTTGGGGATGCTAACGGCAATTTGCCGCCTGAAATCAGCTTTGAAGAGAATGGCCCGACCGGTAAAGGCCCGGGTGGTATTATAGCGGGTCCATTGACTGCCCAGGTGGATGAGCCTGTCACCATTGAGACATGGGCAAGTGATGATGGGAAAGTCAGCGGGATAGCCGCGATGTTTGTTGCACAGAGTGGCTCAACGCCGCCGATCGATCTCACCTGGTTTCAGCATCAGGGGCCGGGTGCTGTGTCGTTCAATCAGCAAACNGCAAAAATACCGGCAGAGGGTGGTCAGNTCGCNACNGAGGTTNTTTTCAGTGAACCAGGAGACTATCTGCTCAGAGTCCGACTGACCGACCTCGGCGGTCCGGAGATGGCAGGGCATTCGCAGTGTTGCTGGACCAACAGCTTCGTTAAGATAACGGTAACAGACTAATGAATCGATCAGACACTTACAGTACAGGAAGCACAAGCAGTGAGACGGCTGGGCCGCATGGAGGTAGACNATGAGACTGCTAACAATCTGGAGCGTGGCAATTGCTGCGGCAATGACATCAGGCTGGACACTCGGGCAGTCCGAATCGGATCGAGAGGTCACCTGGACCGGTGATGTTGCTGCGATTTTTCAGGAAAAATGTCAGGAGTGCCACCGGCCCAACTCCATCGCGCCGATGCCGCTGTTGACCTATGAAGAGGCCAAGCTGTTTGCGCCGGTGATTCGCTATCGCGTCGAAAATCGCGTAATGCCTCCCTGGCATGTCAACCCGCAGGTCGGCATTCAGGAGTTTACCAACGACCGGGGCCTCACTGAGGCAGAACGCGCCACGATTCTGGCTTGGGTCGATCAGGGTGCACTGGAAGGTGATCCTGCACAGGCACCGGCCTCACTTGAGTTTAACGATGCGCTGGTCTGGCGTCTTGAGAATCAGATGGGAAGCCCTCCGGATTTGGTGGTCGCATCGGAGCCCTATGATCTGGCCGCTGTCACCCAGGACAAATGGTTTCGTCCGATGACTCCGACCGGACTCACCGAGGAGCGCTGGGTAAAAGCCATTGAAATCCGCCCTAAGAATGATGCCAGCCGCAGAGTGGTGCATCACTCTCTGGCATTTCTGCTGCAGCAGGAAGACGGCAAACGGGGCCTGCCTGAAGATGTTGACGTGCCATTCGGGCCGAGTCTCTTTATGGAATGGGCGGTTGGTAAAGCTGGCCAGATTTTTCGCCCGGATACGGGTAAATTGATGATGCCCGGGTCCCAGATCATGTGGGAAATGCATCTACATGCGAACGGAGAGAGAGTGCCGGAGGCGCAGGTTGAGCTGGGTGTCTGGTTTCATGATGAGCCGCCTGAGCACCGCACTATTCTGAGTATGTTCGACGCGCAGGGGCCGCACAGCCTTGACATACCGCCGAATGAAATCGCCGTGACTCAGGGGACATTCGTGTTGTCCGCACCTGCCCGTATTGAAAACTTTCAGCCGCACATGCATATGAGAGGCAAGGCGATGTCCATGGAAGCCATTTATCCGAACGGGGAGCGTGAGATGCTGTCCTTCGTAGACAACTTCCAATGGAACTGGCAAATCAACTACGTATATGAGGAAGAAGCAGCACCGATCGTGCCCAAAGGCACGATGATTNTGACGACGGCCTGGCATGACAATACTGCACAAAACCCCTACAACCCGGACCCGAATCAATGGGTAGGCTGGGGCGATCGTACCGTTGATGAGATGGCGCACAACTGGGTTGATGTAACCTATCTCGGGCAGGAAGAATATGAGCGACTCATTGCTGAACGGCGTGCGAGGCAGTGACGGCNTCAGTCAATGAGGTTACTGAAATCAATGCCAAGTTATAATTCAGGGAACCTTGCGCCTTTTTGTTTTCATTCGGTTCTGCTATGACCACGCTTTCAGTTCTTGATCTGGCGCCGGTGCCGCAAGGCAGCTCTCCTGCAGAGGCGCTGAGCAACACACTAAAGCTCGCCCAGGCGGCCGAGGGTTTTGGCTATCATCGATACTGGGTTGCTGAACATCACAACATGAAAGGCATTGCCAGTGCGGCGACAGCGGTGGTGATCGGCCACATTGCGAATGGTACTTCGACAATTCGGGTGGGGTCCGGGGGAATCATGCTTCCCAATCATGCTCCGCTGGTGGTTGCCGAGCAATTCGGCACTCTTGCTTCTCTCTATCCCGGACGTATCGATCTGGGGCTGGGTCGGGCACCGGGAACCGACCAGCTGACTGCCCATGCACTGCGCAGAAACCTCACCGGGAGTGCCGACAGTTTTCCCGACGATGTGGTGGAACTTCAGCACTATCTGAGAGAGGCCAGCGAGGGGCAGGCGGTGGTCGCCACGCCCGGCGCCGGCACCGATGTACCGTTGTGGATTCTCGGCTCAAGCCTGTTCGGCGCCCAACTCGCGGCTGCGCTTGGCTTGCCCTATGCCTTCGCGTCACACTTCGCGCCTCAAGACATGATGCAGGCCATAGCCATCTATCGCGAGCGGTTCAAACCATCCGAACAGCTTCAAAAACCTCACGTCATGCTTGGCTATAACGTCTTTGTCGCGGACACAGACGAGGAAGCGCTGTATCTGCGCTCTTCTGCTCTGCAGTCCATGCTGTCGCTCCGACGGGGAAACCCGATACAGCTGCCGCCACCGGTGGAGGGGCTTGAGGCAAGCTTGAGCGCTCCGGAAGCGGCCATGCTGGAGATGATCACCCGATGCTCGGCAGTCGGCTCAGTACAGAGTGCGGCGAATCAGATGGGCGAGTTCCTGATGCGTACAGGTGCTGATGAGTTGATGTGTGTTAGTTCAATCTATGACCATGATACGCGGGTGCGCTCTTTCGGCCTGGCGCTGGAAGCGCGGGATTTGCTGAGTCAAAAAGCGGCCTAGTCATTAGTATGGTCACCGGGGTCGGGGCGAGTGATGCCACGAGGTCTTGGTGCTGTAGGACATAACAAACAACGGCAAAGCGGGATGAATCGCTGCCCTACCATAGAAAAATGAGAATAACCGGAGGAAAAAGGCATGTCTGACCACGAACTATCAAGCGAATCGGAGTCGCAGAAGATCTCGCGCAGAGCAGCAATTAAAAAGACCGTTAACGCTGGGCTTGCCGCCGGCGCCATCGCGTCGGCACCCTCATGGATCCTGCCGGCACTCGCTCAAGGTGAAGAGCTGGTACCGTTCAATGATATGCCGGAAGATTATTCCCGACCGCCTGCGCGGCCCGGAGGAACCCACTTCCTTGATACCCGGCAGATTTCCTCGGACAGCTTTTACACGGACAACCAGGATTTCTATGTGGTCCAGCACTACGGTCAGCCCGAGCTTGATTTGCCCAGCTACCGTCTGCAGATCACGGGTCTGGTGGATAATCCAATCGAATATTCCCTTGCGGACCTGCAGGCTATGCCGCAGTTTGATCTCGATGCGGGCTTCGAGTGTGGTGGCAATCGGCCGCTCGGGATTTTTCAGGGCCTGATTGGCAACGCAAACTGGCGTGGTGTACGGCTCAGAGATCTGCTTGAGGCGGCCGGTATTCAGCCGGAAGGGAAGGAAATCGTGTTTTTCGGCGGCGATATCGGCGTCGAGGAAATCAGGGAGACGGAGGTTGAGCAGGCCTTCGCCCGAAGCCTGCCGTTAGTCGATGCGATGCGTGACCTCAACATGCTGGCGCTGCAGATGAATGGAGAAGCCTTGCCGCAGGGTCATGGCCGTCCTGTCAGGCTGCTTGTGCCCGGGTTTTACGGGGTGGCAAACGTGAAGTGGCTGACCCAGATTCATGTGCAGGACCGGCGATACATGGGCAGATTCATGGGTCGTGATTACGTCACTCTGAAAAAAGAGCGTGTAGGGGATCAAGAGCGCTGGGTTGAAAACTCCGTGACGCGCATTAATCTCAAATCGGCCATTGTTCGGGTGAGCCGCGTGGCAGACGAGTTTACGATTACCGGTTTTGTGCTGAACGATGGCACGCCGCTGCAGAGCGTAGAGGTGAGGATTGATGATGGGCCCTGGCAGCGTGCCGAAATAGATCCGCGCTCCAGTCAGTATTCCTGGAAGCTGTTCTCTGTGCCATGGAGCAATCCGGGTGCCGGAGAGCACACCATTGTCTCACGCGTGACGGACGCGAACGGGAACGTTCAGCCGGCTCAAAGTGAATTGCCTGAAAAAGTGAGCCGCTGGGAGAATTTTGGTCAAATGCCACGCACGTTGGTGATTAGCTGATCCTAGGTGGATTAACGTTATAGGAACTGGGGCCCTGCCTCTCGGCCCTGAGTTTCTTGGCTACGCACAAGATGTCTGCGCGCTTCTGGCGCATTGCCAGACAGCTTGATCGAGAGGTTTGAGCAACTTTAGGAGAGACACATGTTCAGCCATGTAATTTTGGGAGCAAATGACCTGGAAGCTTCCCGCAAATTTTATGACGCGGCGCTGGCCACTCTGGGGATCGGAGGACCCGCCCATGACCCGAAGGGGCGCTATTTTTATCGTACCCCTACCGGCGTATTCGGTATTACCAATCCTATTAATGGTGAGCCGGCGACGCACGGCAACGGCTTCACCCTCGGCTTTGCCGCGGAGAGTCCGGAAGCGGTGGACGCCTGGCATAAAGCCGGCGTTGAAGCAGGTGGTAAAGACTGCGAAGATCCTCCCGGTATTCGCGAAGGTGCGGGGATGAAGATGTATATTGCCTATCTGAGAGATCCAGCGGGTAATAAGATTTGCGCACTACACCGCATGTAAGACGTGGTCAGAGGCAGCGGCGGTACAAGGCAAAAAGTCTTTCCCAGTGCCGCTCTGCTGAGGTCTTGTCATACATACCCTCCCTTTTAGGGAATACGAAACCGTGTTGGGTCCCCGGATACCACTCCACGCGTGCATTGATCGCAATTTCTTCGAGATGTGACTGTAAGGACTCTACCATTTCTGTCGGTGCGTAGCTGTCGGTTTCGGCACAGCCAAAATACATCTCCCCGGCAATCTTATGTGCCTCAAGATGCGGTGAATCTGGTGCATCGATCATGAGCCTGACGCCATGAAATGAGGCGCTTGCGGCAACGCGATCAGGAAATCGCGCTGCGGCAGCAAAAGCGAAAGGGCCACTCATACAGTAGCCCACACAGCCGAGCTTGCCCGATTTCGCCGCATCGTCCTGGTCTGCATAGTCAATAAGCTGTGCGATGTCCTTGCAGATCATGTCGTTACTTAGCGAGTCCATATGCTCATGCATTTCTTCCCGGGTTGATTCAGCAATGCGATAAACACGCACGCGCCGGTAGTAGAGATTGGGCAGCATGACGTAGTAGCCGGCGGTGCCGAGTCTCCTGGCCATGTCATGCAGCTCGCCGCGCTTGCCCGGTGCGTCCATCAGGAACAGAACGACAGGATGTGGCCCTTCTTCCTCCGGGTGGGTGATGAAGGTATTCATGTCGCCATCGGCGGTTGCTATGTCGATTTCTTTCTCTATCAAATTTGACTTCCCGGCCTTCGTCCGACAACAGGCTGACGGTCCCGGGCGGGGTCCATCAGCCGTTTTTCCGCGTTTGAGTTAATTGCGGTCCCGATCGTAGGGTGCNCCGGTCCCTGAAGAACCCATGAAGAACTTGCGTCCGTCTTCAAAAGTGATGTCCCGGCCATTGGCCCGCGCACTGCGATCCTTACTCTGATACCCGTCGACCACGATAAAAGTTCCCGGCAGTATTGTGTCGCGGGATAGTCCACGACGCAGCAGGGTATTTGGTGTGCCGCCTTCCACCATCCAGGTGGTCTTGCTACCGTCATCATTGGTGACGTCCAGATGTATCCAGGTATGAGGGTTCACCCACTCAACGCGCACAATCGGTCCACGCAANAGCACCGGACGGTTNGGGTCAAATTCGGCACTGAAGGCGTGATGGGCGACTACCTGCATACCGACGCTCATCCACAGCCCGGCAGCGAGAAGTCCTGCTGCGCCGGTTTTAAGCCAAAAAGAAATTGATTTCATAATAGTGTTCCCTGATTGTGTTCTGGTGGCTTAGTGAGTCGGATTGGCGATGCCACCTGGATCTTCACCCCGGTATTCTGCTTCTAGTACACGAGCGCCTTTCATGATGCCTTCCAGTGCATAGTTCGCTTCATGACAAGCATACTCGAACAGCTTGTTGTCGGTGCGTGGCCACGAGTACTCGCCGCCGAAAGAAGCAGTCCACACGGAAGGATCCTCNACGGTAAAGCGGTATACCACCNTNTCGGGGTTCTCGTACTCAAAGTATTCGGTGACTNTCATATTGGCTGAACCGCGCGAGAAATTGGGGGTGTCCCTGAAGTTTGTCGTCTCAACCACCAAAGTGTCTCCCTCCCACCATCCGATAGAATCGCCGAGCCATTTTTGAATGTTAGACGGGTCGTGCTCGGCGTTCATTCTGACGATGCGCGCTTCGTGCACCATTTCAATCTGAATAAGAATCGTGTCTTCCGTTTGCACGATGCGTTTATGGTTGTTGTAAAGTGCGGGAAGCATCGGCGGCCCTGCAGTGGAGCCAAATGACATGATGCAGCGCTCCGCAAACGGTCGGTTTTCTGGATTGTCGTAGGGGCCGGGTGCATCTAATCCCGCATCCAGCCAGTAGGCTGTACCATCATTTGCACCACCTTCCCGACGCGGCGCTTCGCCCGCACCCAGAGCCGCACGCTGCGCATCACGCAGTGCATCGGTTACGGGNGGCATCCTGCCGTTAAGCGGGTCGGTAATAATGGACGATCTGAATTCGCTGTTTATGCGGACCACATCTGTGCCGTTATCTACCCAGAATGTGTTATAGCCCCCGACGTTGCCGGCAGCACCCGCAGAACCATCTCCACCTTGAGGGGGTGCCGAACGGTTNGGGTCACTGCCAACCTGATTCTCTTCTTTACGCTCGAATTCGGCATTAGCAATGCCAAAGGCTTCATCGTTGGTCAGGATCAGCCGATTTCCGAATCGAGAGGGACGTTGAAACGGCGTCAGCGTAGACACGTCGTAAGTGCCGGAAAAATCCGGTTTGCCATGGGCGGTACGGGGAATTTCGCCGTTCTGCGCCAGGCTGAGGGACGTGATGCAGAGCCCCGCAATCGCGGTAGCNAGCAGGTATATGGAACGTTTTTTCGAAGTCTTCATGTCTGTGCTCCTGACCTCAATCTCGGGGAAGTGGGTATCTGCGATACTCACCATAAACCAGTTCTTCAACGAATTCGACGCAGCGAAAATCCATAATTCGAGCGTCAGGCTCCATGCGGCGGTAAATAGGCATTTTGATGGTAAAGGGCTTGGTCAGTACCAAGGGATCTTCAATCGTCGCCTCGTAGTCGATGTGATTGGGGCNCATCAGGGTGTAGCGCTCGGTGACTTTCATCTGATAGCTATGATGACTGCCAGCGCGGTCCAGCCAGGTGCCGTCATGTAGTCCCGTCACTTCGATCACCAGGGTGTCTCCGTCCCAGCGCCCCGCTGACCACCCCATCCAGGAGTCAAGCGGTGCCGGCCCCGGGTCCTCGAGGTAAATATCCCGCACGGCACCAGCAAATTGGTAGGCAATAAAAAAATCGTTTTCACTCTGGATGATTTGAAACGGGTGGGGTAGGTAGGTCGCCCTCGGTACTCCCGGCATATAGCACTTTACTTCAGGATCCCGGGTGATCCAGTTGGCCGCGTTGTCTTCTTTGACCCTGCGCGCCTGCTCGTTGTAGGGAATCCGGCCGCCATCTTCAATGACACCCATGGAGCCGGGCACCGANA
Organism: Gammaproteobacteria bacterium; assembly: GCA_002691885.1. Lineage (GTDB taxonomy): Bacteria > Pseudomonadota > Gammaproteobacteria > Pseudomonadales > Pseudohongiellaceae > UBA9145. The sequence continues at coordinate 13,696 of NZJB01000004.1, read as the reverse complement.
GAATGGCACCGGCAGCGAGTGTTTCTGCGGCAGGCACCGCATTGACCGGACCCTCCCGCATCATCACNGAGTGTCTTGCTATATGGGGTTCTAAATCCCAGTTCGCTTCGTTCAAGACCTGCCAGACGCCATTAAAATCTGGTAGTCCATTCGAGAGGCGTGGAATTTCCTGAGCGCTTAGCGGGAGAATTCCCGTAAGCATCACCAAAAGAAGAGGTNGTCGGAGAAAGCGAAAATAAGATAAAAGCTTGAACGACATTGATGTCTCCGTTCAGGGTGCCATGATAAAAGATCTGGAACCTGATTTANTTGTTATTGTGGTNGCCTCTNTGCCCATCTGACGATGAGCGGCATCTCACGTGCTGCCACAACTTACGATTGTGCCGTATGGAGCACGAAAAGAAAAATCCGTTGTCCGCGCCCGGCACGACCCAATGACACTCACGACGTGCGCCGCCGGGTGCGGTCAGGCCGTTTTATTCAGGACGCACCATCGTGAAGCTGGAATCCGCGTCTACCCGCNCGTAATCATTGTATCCGAGACGGCCGATAGGCATCATTTTAGCCACATCGATAAGGCCGTCTNTGGTGATCATGGCGTCATCAATGTGGATACCAATGACTTCTCCAAAGATCACCTTATAGCCATCTCCTTGATCCCAGCCTGGTATAAGGGTGGTTTTAAGATACTTGCATTCCAGCTGAACCGGCGCCTCAGCAATTCTCGGCGCCTTTACCAGAGTGGAACTTACGGGCGTCAGACCCGCCATTGCAATCTCGTCCGCTTCCGGAGGCAAGGTGGCAGAAGACAGGTTCATCTGCTCTCTGAGTTCCCACGTTGCCAGATTGCACACGAAATCACCGGTAGTCTCGGCATTTCGGGCCGTGTCCTTGTGACGATCATCAGCACTGCTTGCACCTGCTGAAAACATGACGGTTGGGGGTCGGTAACAGACAGCATTGAAAAAGCTGTAAGGGGCCAGATTAAATACTCCATCGCTGTCGACTGAGCTGATCCAGCCTATGGGTCGCGGGATCACCAGGCTATTGAATGGGTTCTTGGGCAGTCCGTGGTTCTGGTTTTTCGGTTCATAGAACATGGGGCGGGCTCCATACGGAAGGATGGCAAAGACATAGCAAACCATCTCGCATCTCGGTCTGCAAGCCGATGGCGAGGCTAACATCAGGCCGCCAAGATCTCGCCCAGTCTGGTTAGCAGGGCAAGAATCTCATCTTTCCTGTGTCTAGAATCCAGCGATGCTTCCCGCCAGATTTTCGTTACAATGACATAATGTCCCACTATCTGACAGCGCCCGTTTCAACGCCCGACATGCCGGGCGGGATTCCTTACATCATTGTAAATGACGTTGCTGAGCGTTTCAGTTTTTATGGCTTGCGGGCAATTCTGGTCATATTCATGACCCAGTATCTGATGTCTTCGGACGGGCAGTTAGCCACGCTGCCTGATGAAGATGCGACGTCATATTTCCACCTATTTACCGCAACTGCCTATTTTCTGCCGCTGCTTGGCGCGATCATTGCTGATGCCTTCTGGGGTAAATACAAGACCATCATCTCGCTGTCGCTGGTTTACTGCGCGGGACATTTCTCGCTGTTTCTGGACGATACCCAGATCGGCCTGTTTCTGGGTCTGACCCTGGTCGCGGTAGGTTCCGGGGGTATCAAGCCCTGTGTGGCCTCAAATGTCGGCGACCAGTTTGGCAGGACCAACAAGCATCTATTGTCACGGGCTTACAGCTGGTATTACCTTGGCATTAACCTGGGGTCGTCAACTTCGTCCTTGCTAACGCCCTGGCTGCTTGAACACTTCGGGCCGGCCTTAGCTTTTGGCGTGCCCGGCGCTTTCATGGCGCTGGCGACACTGACCTTTTGGGCAGGCCGCCGGGAATTTGTCCATATTCCGCCAGCAGGCCAGGGGTATCTGCAGGACGTCACCGGCCCTGAAGGCCGGCGGGTGGTTAAGCGTCTACTGGTGATTTATGTTCTGGTTGCGGCTTTCTGGTCCCTGTTTGATCAACAGGGCAGTACTTGGGTATTACAGGCGCAGAATATGGACAGGATAGTATTCGGAGTCGAGTTGCTGCCTGCACAGATTCTGGCAGCAAATCCGTTTTTGATCATCTTGCTTATACCGACCTTCACCTACCTGATCTATCCGGCCATGAGCAGACTGTTCGAGCTTACCCCTGCCCGGCAGATGTGTATTGGCATGTTTCTCGCTCTGACTCCGTTTCTCGTCACCGCATGGTGTGAATCGCAAATTCAGCAGGGCTTGACACCTCATATCAGCTGGCAGCTGCTGGCTTACCTTTTGCTCTCGATTGCTGAGGTAATGCTGGTGATAACGGTTATGGAGTTTTCCTACACGCAGGCGCCCAAGCGCATGAAGTCTCTGGTCATGTCCTTCTTCTACTTGTCGATCTCGGCAGGTAATGTCTTTACCGCGGTGGTCAACCAGATAATTCAAAACCCTGATGGCTCGACTAAACTCGAAGGAGCCATGTATCATTTATTTTTTGCAGGCTTCATGGGAACTGCCGCAGTACTCTTTGCATTGTATATGGCGAGCTATGATATGGACTTCATTATTCATGATGAGGCAGGCAGTAATGACTAAGCAGAGGCGAAACTACAGCTACAGCAAAAGTGAGGCTCTGCTGCAAAGAGCTAAGAATGTGATTCCTAGCGGCATTCCGGGACACTTCAATCCGGTGGCACAGGTACCAGCGGGAACGTATCCATTTTATGTGGACCGCGCGAAGGGCTCACGCTTCTGGGATGTGGATGGCAATGAATATATTGATTACATGTGCGCTTATGGTCCTATGATTCTGGGTTACGATAACGAAGTTATCGAACAGGCGGTACGCGATCAGCTGGCCAAAGCAGACACTTGCACACTTGCCTCTCCGGTGATGGTCGATTTGGCGGAAATGTTCGTGGATTTGATACCCTGGGCGGATTGGGCGACTTTTGCAAAAAATGGCGCTGACGCGACCAACATTGCGGTACTCATTGCACGCACGCACACGGGCCGTCGGAAACTGGTCGCCATTGAAGGGGGCTACCATGGCAGTTCCCCGTGGATGCAGGCGAGAGGCCGTGCCGGAATCAGCGAGCGTGATCACCATGAATTGATTCGGATTCCCTGGAACGATCTTCCTGCCCTGCAGTTAGCTCTGCTTGAACATCCGGGAGAAATCGCAGCATTCATCAGCTCGCCTTACCATCACCCGGTTTATGAAGACAACGCCCTGCCGGATCCTGGCTATTGGGAAGGTGTGCACGGAATTTTGCGCGAGCATCAGGTGTTATCAATCTGTGATGACGTGCGAGCGGGTTTCCGCCTGCATATGGAGGGTTCTCCCGCTTACTTTGGCTATACGCCAGACCTCAGTTGCTACTGCAAGGCTATCGGCAATGGCTATCCGATTGCAGCTGTGGTCGGGCGCGGCGAACTCAAGGATGCGGCGGCTAGCGTCTTCCAGACCGGCAGCTTTTGGTTCTCGGCCGGACCAATGGCGGCAGCGCTGGCTTGCTTACGGGAACTGAGGCGTCTAGACGCGCCCGCGCGTGTTCTCAAGANAGGAACCGCGCTGTGGAGAGGTTTTCAATCGATTTCCGCAGACGCCGGCCATGAGTTGGTTGTCAGTGGAATTCCTTCAATGGCTTACTTGCGCACAGAGCACGAGGCCGGGCCGGGGTTTCATCAGGCCCTGTGCGGAGAGTGCACGAGGCGCGGTTTATTTTTAACTTCTCACCATAACCTGTTTGTTTCCGCTGCCCACACTGAGGAAGACCTCGTGCAGAGCTTCGAGATATTCGCCGATGCCTTAAAGGCCGTTAACGAACAATTTAAAGNCGNATCGAACTCGCGCGACTGAATGTGGAGCATGGCAATGGTGCGCGGATTCAGAGTTTGGCATTCGTTTCCCAGATCCGGAGCGCATTTGCTGTCCCACCCGGGCTCGGCGTAGTGTTACGATGAATTCCGATGAGCCCGGCGAGAGCTGAGTCGTTTGGCTGCCAGCCAGTAAAAGATCAGTCCTGACCCGATAAAACCCAGACTGAACAGCCCCTCCACCGGCCGACTGATCAGGGTGAATCCCAGAATCCAGCCTGTGAGCAGGAGATAGAGTAAAGGCGGCAGGGGATAAAGAAACGTTTGGTAAGGCCGCTCCAGATCTGGCTGTTGGTAGCGCAGTACGAAGATGCCTGCGATGGTAACGAANCTGTTGAGCGCGAGGGTAAACCCAGAAAAAACCAGCACGGACTCAAAGGTCGAAGAGAGGATAAACAGCAGCGCGACGGAAGACTGTATCCAGATTGCGGTGGCAGGTATTCCGCTGCGGTTCTTACGGCCTAGTATTCCGATTGCTGGATAATCCTCGCCGATGACCTGAATCACTCTCGGACCCGCCATGGTCATTGCGCTTACAGTAGAGATAAGGAGCATTGCGAGAACTAGGCCAGTGAGACGCCCTGCCCTCTCTCCGAAAGCTGCCTGCGCTGCAATAGCTCCTACTTCAACCTGGCCGGCCAGCAGGTCCATCGGCGCAGCGTAAAGAAAAGAAAAATTGAGCCCGAGGTAAAGCAGGGTGACAACAGCCGTGCCAGAAATCAAAATCCAGGGAAGCGTGCGTTGGGGGTCCTCCAGTTCGCTACTGAGATAGGTTGCCGCGTTCCATCCAGTGTAGGCAAAGGACACGTAGATGAGTGCCACAGCATAGGCTCCGCTGGTGATTATTGCGAAGTCCCCCTCGACGGGTAGGAAACTCACCGGCTGTGGTGTGTCCACCGCTAACAGCGTGCCGAGAACAAAAGCGAGAATCACACCGATTTTTAGCAGGGTGAAAATCACCTGGGTGCCGCTGCTGTTTTTGTGATTGGTGGCGTGGATTCCTGTCAGCAGAATGAGAAGGGCTGCTGCAAGAAGCTTCTGAATATTTTCACTCAGGCCCTCCGGGAAGATCGAAGAAGCATAAGCGGCAAACGTCATCGCAGCCAGCGCGACCGGTCCGGAAAAACCCACTGTCGAGGAAACCCAGCCCGACACAAAGCCCGCAGCAGGATGATAAATTCGACTGAGCAGATTGTATTCTCCACCTGAGCGGGGCAGGGCGGCACCGAGTTCGCTGTAGGTCATGGCCCCACACAGGGCTGCCACACCACCAATTGCCCAAAGGGCAAGCAGTGCGAAGCCAGATCTGATATCAAGCAGTTGAAAACCAAGACTGGTGAAGACGCCCGTTCCCACCATATTGGCGATGACAACCGCGGTAAGGGTGTGGAATCTGAACTTATCTGAAGCCATATCAGTTGATACGGCGGGTCTCGCCGGGCACCATGAAAAGATCTGCTCCGCGCAGCGGCCGTGGTCTCTGCATCGGGTCTCCGGGAATCGTTCTGGGGACGTGGATGCCGACATTGCGTTTGGCGCCGACTCGGTTTTCTAGAATACTTCTGCCTTCGCGGCTTCCAAAAAACCAGTACGGAGGGAAAGCTATATTCGGAGAGACCTGACCCCAATATTCGGTGTCTCGAGCGAAATGGACGTCATGAGAATCGGCATCCCCCATGTGCACGACCACGCTACGTTCGTTGAGGGTGACGCGCCAGACAATATTCTGGACGTTCAGTCGGTCGGTTGGCCATCCGGAATGTGGTATCCGAACGGCCTCCACTTTCAGCTTGTCCATGGAAAGTGTGACAGGTGAATCCTGATACTCGAGGGCAACGCCGTTCACTCGATCAAAAACCAACTCTTGCTCGCGGGCCGCTATTGACCGCATAGCGAGAACCGCTTGCTGAGGTGCGTAGAGAATGATGTCGGGCTGCGCGACTAGCAGCCTGAGCATGTCGTCAGCAGAGAAGTGATCTCCGTGGAGGTGACTTACGAAAATCGCGTCTACGCCATCAAAGGGTTCGTCGCCGGCAAAAAGCGCCTCCCGCATCGCTACGGGCACCAGCAGATACTGACCATAGCTCTCTGGGTACAGCGGGTCGAACAGCACCTTGGTGTCGCCGTCCGTAACCATCACCGCTTCGTTCGCCATGTAGAACGCCTGTTGCGCGGTCACTTGCGTCGTCAGCGTTAGAATTGAAGCAAAGGCGATAGCGATTGTTTTCAGTTTCACCGCTGTTTAATCGTCCTGATTTTGCGCTGCCATTCTTTCTTCGGCCCGGTGCCCAGACAGAATGTTGTACATCCCGTAGTTGCCTTCATGACACGCGTATTCATAAATTTTGTCAGGCGTATGGTCAAAAATGATCTCCCGGGTGAACGGGGAGGTAAATTGCCCCGGATCACTCGACGTAAGCTGGTACTGAAGTGCGCTGTCGCTGATTCTGGTGAGACGCTCAACGTTCACCTTTCTGTCCGTCTCCAGACTGGTGCCACTGGCATCAGAATAGTTCGTCGTCTCGATGATCAGTGTGTCGCCTTCCCACCAGCCGCGTGAATCGCCGTGCCAGAGTTTTACGCTGGCCGGTGCATGGGGTTGTTCGATGATCGGGATGATGCGCGCATCGTGGGCCATTTCCTGATAGATCACCACAGCTTCCCGCGACTGCACAATCTGCCAGTAGCTGTTATAGCCCGCTCCGAGTCGGGGCGCTCCGAACGAAAGACAGCGCTCTCCCAGCGGTCGGTCCGTCCATGAATCGGCAGGATGGGCCGCGCGCCACTCTCGTAGTTCCCGGGCAGCGGCAACGGCCGCTTCGGTTCGCGGAGGATATTTACCGTTGGGTGGGTCTGTGATCTGAGAAGTACGGCGGTGTACGGTCCGCTCCGCCATCCACTGTGAGTCGTAGTTCCCGGTAGTTGGATCGTAGGAGTTGATTTCGCCGCTAAACACTGCTTCGAGAACGCCGCCACCAAACAGCGCATCTTCTCCGGCCGCCATGATTTCTCCGATTCGCTGTTGAATGAAAGCTACGTCTTCGTCAGTCAGCAATTCCTTGTCGCCGAAGACATCGGGTCTCTCCACCGGGGTGATGGTGTTATTTTCCCATACGCCCTGCAGATCGGGATGACCGTCGGGTGTTCTCGGGGCCTGATAATTGGGGTCTGCCTGACCGTTTACGTGGCCGGAAATTGCTAAAAATAGCAGTAAAATCAATGAGCTGATTTTTATTATTGTGTGGGTCATAGCTGCTTTCCTCTATGCTCAACATTGATGTCCTATCTTCAACTACTGACTGTCTTTTCGCAAGCACCCGGATCTGCAACAGAGCCTTGCTCCGGAGGGAAATTTTCGCTTAGTCTGCCCGGTTGGAGAGCCGTGACAGGCCGAACAGCAAAGCACCCAGAATAATCCAGAACACAATGATCGACCATTCCTGCGGCCAGACCAGTGCCGATGGGCTACCTGGGAAATAGAGCGCGCCAATGGCTACTGAGAGAACCAGAGCGAGGTAACCCGTGAAACTACCCCCCGGTGCTTGATAGGGCCGCTCCAGCTCGGGTTCATTTTTGCGCAGCGCCAGAAAGGACAATGCAACGAAGGCATAGGCCAAAACGATGCCGAGTCCGCCCGCATTCACCAGCCAAACCAGTGCCGGCCGACCAAAAAAAGGTGAGATCAACGACAATGCCCCAATCAGCAGAATCGCATTCTTGGGGGTGTGATATCGGGGATGGACTTCGGCCAGCGCTGCGGGGAGCATGCCCGCCTTTGCCATGGCATAGAGGGCGCGGCTAGCACCGACAATCAGGGCATTCCAGCTGGTCACGATCCCAGCAAGCCCCGTCACGAGCAGAACGGTTTCACCTATTTCGCCGTAAATCATACTATTGGCTTCAGCTGTCACCAGATCAGCAGCGGCGAGCTCTTCACCGCTCATGACCAGTCCCACTCCAATGATGATCAGGGCATACCAGGCAATGGCCATCATCACGGACAGAATTAGAGCCGTGCCGATATCGCGGTAGGGAAGATCAATCTCTTCAGCGGCCTGTGGAATGATGTCAAAGCCCACAAACATAAAGGGCACCATGACCAGCACAATCGTGATACCGGTCACCCCTTCAGCAAACAGCGGTTCAAGGTTGGAGACCGAGCCGGTAACGCCAGCGCCGCTGACAAAGAAGAAGCCGACGATAAGGATCAGCAGCACGACCGTGGTCTGGACGATGGCAACGACTTTGACGCCGATGACATTCAGCGTGGTCATGATGACTGCGCCGGCAATACCGGTAGCTACCCAGGTGGCATAAACATCCCAACCCGCAACAGTCCACATATAGCCTATGTCCAGCCCGGGCACCAGCGAGTCCATGACCGTCGGCAGAGCAACTGCTTCAAAAGCGATAACAGACATATAGCCTAGGATGATGGCCCAGGTGCAGATGAATGAAGCCCGATAGCCAAGGGCTCTTTCGCTGTAGACGTGTTCGCCGCCTGCGTAAGGGAGTGCGGACGACAGTTCTGCATAAGTCAGGCCGACTACTGCAATGGCGCCACCGCCAAGCAGAAACGCGGTGATGGCACCAAGAACGCCAGCGGAAGTGATCCAGGTGCCGGTGAGGACTACCCAGCTCCAGCCGATCATCGCACCGAAGGCGAGCGCGACCACGTCCCGCCTGCCGAGAACGCGAAGAAAACTCGATTGTTGAGAATTGTCAGACATGAAACTGTTTCCGGATTCCTGTCGTTTTCGTTCTTGAACCGGAGCGTCGTGGTTTATTTTTAGGCGCGCTGTGCTAACTGTAGTTCCGGTTTATAGACTCGGGCCTAAATGCGACTGTTTCTTTCAATGACCAGCAACCGCGTATTTTGACTCAACCGTTTGTCAGTAAAACAATTATGCGAGGTTTTTACCAGCAATGAGACTGATTACATTTTTCCTGATGGGCATGGCGCTCATTGCCTGCGAGGTCGATACCACCCCTCGATTTGAACGGATGAGCTTCGAGCAATTGGCGGAGTACAACCGTGGCAAGTCACTCGCTCAGATGATTGTATGCGATGATGACAACCGTTCTTTTAGTCGGGTGCGCCGGCGCCGTTGTATGACGGTTGAAGCGAGGTATGGATCCCGTGAACAGATCGGGCAACTCGGCGTAATGAATACTATTCCCGGCTATTCAGCTGTCGAATAAGCCGCACCTTCTGACTTGTCCTACGCAGCGCCCGGAATCGGCCGGCCATATCTGATGCTGATATGGATTTATGTCTCTAGGTCTATGGTGCAGTGCGGTTCAGGACGTCAAGTTCGTACACCAGCGAACCCCCTATCCAGGTTTTCTCGACGTCCACCTCCATGATGCGTTCCGGATCTATGGACAGCAGATCTTCGGACAGCAGTATCATGTCGGCAAACTTGCCTACCTCGAGTGTGCCTTTCTTGTCTTCTTCGAAGTTGAGATAGGCCCCCAGCGCCGTGTAGCCGCGGATGGCTTCTTCCATGGTGATGGCTTCGTCCGCTCCGTACACAGTTCCGGTCATCCCCTTTCGGGTTACGGCGGCGTATAGACCTACCAGAGGTCCGATCGGCAAGATGTCGCTGGAAATGGCCACGGTTATTCCATGATCCATCGGGCCGCGCAGTGGATTGTTATGCTGAAGTCTCCAGCCATCGAGGTTTTCGGCGTAGCGCCCTTCGAGGGTATAGGTGAAATTCGGCTGTTGGGTAATGTGAATGGCATGCTCTGCCATCAGTTCCATCGTCAGCTCCGGTGGTCTCATGGAGAAGTGGTTCAGATAATGGCGGTGATCCTTCCGCGGGTTGCGTTCCAGAGCGTCAGCCAGCGTATTTACGACCAGCACGATAGCCGCATCGCCAATTGCGTGAATACCCATTTGGTAGCCGGCGTCATGAATCAAGTTGAGGTGATTCACTAGTACCCCCTCAGGCATGTTTAGATACCCTCGATACTCTCCCTGATTCACATAGGGCTCCAGCGTGTAGGCTGCCGGTCCTGTGAAACCACCGTCAGCAAAGACTTTTATTGCGCCAGGCTTCAGAAAATCATCTCCTTCTCCTACCCGAGCGTTCAGCGCATTAATTGCAGCGGCATCATACCACTGGAACTGTAGGGTTGATCGCGGCAGTGCCAGCTCATTGCTCTGATAAAGCTCCTCAAACATTTCATAGTCTTCGACGGTTTTAGAGGCATCGGTAATGGAAGTGATGCCCTTGGCCAAAAGAGCATTTAGGTTTACCTCTAGGCTGGCGATGATCTCCTCATAGGTGGAATCTGGTACAAGCTTTCCGACAAGGTTCTGGCGCTCCCTAATGATGCCATTGAGCATTTTATCTTCGCCGACTTCAATGACACCTCCTACCGGTTGAGGGGTCTCCGGGGTGATTTCTGCGAGCTGCAAGGCCATGGAATTTGTTACTGCACTGTGCCCTCCGGCCCGAGTCAGGATGACCGGGTTGTTTGGTGAAACCGCATCAAGATCAAGACGCAGCGGGCGCCGCCCTTCATCAAGCTCGTCCTCGGACCAACCGTAGCCAGTGATCCACTCGCCCTCACCAATCTCGTCGATTTTAGCCGTGATGAGCAGTTGAATCTCTTCGATGGAGGTGACTTCGCTCAGTTCGATATAGCGCTGTGGCCGTCCGCGGATGTGTGTGTGAGAGTCGTTGAACCCGGGTATGACAAGTTTACCATCTAGATTAACTGTCTCTTCAGCATCAAACCGTTCAGTCAGGCTGCTGTCACCGGTCGCCGCGATCAGCCCGTCAGTGACGACGAGGGTGTCGACTAGTGAGAAAGCTTCATCGGCAACGAATATCTTGCCGTTGGTCAGAATGAGGTCAGCGGGAATCGGAGAGTGCATCGTCTCTGACTCCTGTCCGCCGCAGGCGACCAGGAAAATCAGGATGAAAGGTAATGAAGTAGCGTTTCTCACGTAAGTTACATGCATGGCAAATGCTCCGGCCAATATGTCAGATCAGTAGTTTTTCCTTATGCACGTAATCCAGAGTTTGACTCAGTGCGATGTCAAACATGCTGATCATCTCATCAACCTGTTCCCGGCTGATAATTAAGGGGGGGCAGAAGGCGATACAGTTGCCGCTGACTGCCCTGATGAGTAAGCCGTTGTCCTGACAGTACTGCTTGGCAATTGCGCCAACCTTGCCATCGGAGAAACTGATTCGTTGTGCCTTGTTGGCAACCAGTTCGATCGCAGCGATCAGGCCTTTGCCGCGCACCTCTCCGACCAGAGGGTGGCTTTCGTAGTGCCTCAGACGGTTTTGCATATAGGCGCCGACCTGGGCGGCATGTTCAAACAGCTGCTCTCTACGGTAAATTTCCAGCGCCTTCAGCGCCGCAGCGGCCGCGACCGGATGGCCCGTATAGGTATAACCGTGGCCGAAAATGCCGAGTTGATTGCTGGGTTCGCGCATGGCTTCATACATGAAGCCGGGCACGACAGCGGCGCTTACGGGTATATAGGCTGCGGAAAGCTGTTTCGCCAGGCTCATCAGATCGGGTTTGATGCCCATGGTGCTTGAGCCAAAGTCACTACCGGTCCGGCCGAATCCGCAAATTACTTCATCAGCCCAGAACAGAATGTCGTGTTTCTTCAATACGTCCTGAACTGCGGGATAGTAACTGTCCGGAGCGACTACGACACCGGCGGCGCCGCCGATAGGCTCGGCGATGAAGGCGGCAATGGTGTCTGCTCCTTCTCGCTCGATCAGCTGTTCGAGTTCCCGAACAAGGCGCCCGACAAACTGTGCTTCCGATTCGTCATCCTGCTGTCCGTGATAGTAGTGCGGGGTGGAAACGCGCAGGATCCCGAGGGCATCAGTTGGCACATCAAAGTGCGTATGCATGACCGGCAAGCCGGTCAGCGCCGCTGCAGCCATGGTGACACCGTGGTAGGAGCGTTCCAGCGCAATGATTTTTTTCTTCTGAGGTTTGCCTGTCACGTTGAAGTAATACCGAAGCATCTTGATCTGCGAGTCATTGGCTTCGCTGCCAGAATTGGCGAAAAACATTTTGGCGTCGCTCACCGGCACCATCTCGCTGAGCTGGTCGGCCAGATTCATAGCGACCTGATGGGTACGTCCGCCAAACATATGGCTGTAGGGCAGGGTGCGAAGCTGTTGGGTAATCGCTTCGATCATCTCTTCATTGCCGTAGCCGAGCGCAGCACACCAAAGGGCCGACAGGCCCTCGAGGTATTGATTGCCCTCTTTGTCGTAAACATAGATGCCATCGCCGCGGACGATGTTCAATTGCTCAACCTGTGTGAGATTGGTAGTGGGATATATAAGTGCAGTCATAGCGGCAGAATAAAACAGCATACTTCGTAATACCAGAGTGCTGCGTGCTCAGAGTGAGTCACTTTCGGTGCGCATAGCCATGGCATCCGTGGCGGGCCTGAAGGAGCTGATTCGGTATCGGCTTGCGCTCTTCAATTCAGGTTGGTTTTGACGCGAGGCTGGGTTCCGCTGTCAGACTAAGACGGGTCAGCCAGGATACCATGGGGCTCAGCCATCGGATTGTCTTGGACCCTAAGGATTGATTGCTGATCTGCACCATTCGATAGTATTACTTGAGAGGCATCCCTTATGGGAGAGCAAGCGCTTATTGTTTGCCAGTCACCATAAGAGTCGTACAATAGGGCTACTCTGAAAAACCAGTCTCGAGGGGGCTAGTCATGCCGAAAATTATCCTGCTAAGCGTTTTTGCTTTATTTTTCACACTGCCAGCGTTAGCGCAACAAAATGCGGAGCCCTGCGGCCCTGCGACGGAATTGACCGAGGATTTCAGCAAAAACGTTGACGCCGGTTCGCGCTGTTTTGAGCTGCGTATGTATACAGCGGAGCCAGCGGTAGAGGGCGAGGGTGGCATTGATAACCTGCACCAGCGTTTCCGTGAGGAGGAAGTAGCTATTTTTGAAAAGCATGGCGCCGAAGTCGTCGCTGTCTGGCAGCGCCTTGACAATCCGAATACGTTAGTCTGGATGCTGGCCTATCGAGATCGGGCTCACCGCCAGGTAGTCTGGGAAGCGTTTGCCGCAGACCCCGCCTGGCACGCGCTGCGGGAGAAATACGCAGTGCCGCTGTCGATCGAAGCTTATATGATGAGTGCTACCGATTATTCAAAACTTAAGTAACTTCCCTGGAAGCTTTTTGTGAGAGCAGTCGGGGGACTCTGCGGCAGGCTGCTTCTGGCGTGACGCCGCTTCTTCAGCGGCCAGCTGGAGTGACTTGTGTGTCGCTCGGCCTCTGCTGGGGTGCGATAATTGATTCCGGTAGAGCGTACGCAAACACCCAGCCACCGCCGACTTCAGGCTCCTTTGCCTCTTCGTTGACCTGAGTTTCGAGCTGCAGAATACCGCCGCCTTCCGGCACCGTAACGATTACGTATTGCCGCCCTGATTTCGGACTGACATAACTCATCGGCGTCGCTGTTGAGGCGGCCGGCAGCTCATCAGTCCAGAGTTCCTGGCCATTTAAGATATCGATGGCCCTGACTTTACTGTCCGTGACGCCAGCGTTAAAAACCAGCCCACCTCCAGTAACCATTGAGCCCGCGGTGTAGAACATGCCCATCGGTAAGGGCAATCTGGTAGGAATCCCCAATGGCCCCATGTCGGTGGTGGTTCCAAGCGGACGGCGCCAGAGTACTTCCTGACTGGCAAGATCGACCACGGCGATTTCCCCGTACGGCGGTTTGAGACAGGGAGCGAAGACTGACGACAGGAAG
>NZJB01000003.1 GCA_002691885.1 Gammaproteobacteria bacterium | reverse complement strand
ATGGGATAGGTAGGTATCATTTCTCCAAATCCCCCTCATCAAAATATCTTTTAGAATGATGGTCTTGGAAAATGAGTTTAGGATGCCAAATAGACTTAGTTTGTTGCGTCACATTTTGATCAATTTTTTTACCAAAATCTTGAACATCTCTCCAATTTCTAAATCTACAAATAATGACATACTCAGCCTCAATTTTCTCATGTGAGAATTCGGGCATTCCTTCCCACATTTCATCACTCATTGTAGGCATTTCAAACAATGCCATTTGCTCATCTTTCTTAGGCATTGACCTCACCCATTCTAGTTCCAAACTTTTTGCCCGGGATATGAACTAGCATTTTCTTTTGAACTAGCTCACTCCTAATCGCTCTAATTGTGGGTACTGCTAAACCCACCATATCTTTCATCTCTGCTAAAGATGGTGGGTAGTCATTTTTTTCTATGTATCTTTTGTATGCGTAAAAGACGATTTTTTCATTTGGTGAGCTAAACATTAATATCTCCAATCTGACTTAATTGTAGGTTTCTTGGCTCTCTCTGACCTAGCAGGCTTTGCTGGTACATTTTTTTGTGGTTGAGCTTTGTAATTTCTTGTCTTTCTCTCCAAAGTAAAAATTTCTTCCCCTAAACTATCCTCATTATAAAGAACCCCCTTCTCATGCATTCCCATAACATCCATAAGTTGAGCCTCTAAAGTTTCTCTTAATTTTTCACATGATTTGATGGTTTTGACACACTCATATAAATCCAATGCGACTTGCTTATGGGTTAGAGTAAAATCTACAATTGGTAGGTCACTTTCACTTTTTGGATAAGCTTCAGCACTATCTTGAGTATCCATTGAGGGATAATAGTCTGGACCCTTTTTACGATTATAAAAGTCTTGTATTCTCTCAATGATTTCATTTTGCATTTCTTTATCTGGCTCATAGATAAATAGACGCAAAGATGAACCCCTATATAAGACACTAACCATGACATATCTTGCTTTATTACCATGCGCCTCATAGCAAAGATGACCACCTTGAATTTGCAAAACACCTCTTTCAAGTGGTGGCTCATCTTCAATAGAGTGTTGTGTTGATTTAGCCTCTGTTAGAATTACATCACCTTTATCAAGCTCTATAAATTCCTTACCCTTGAGCTTACCCATAAAACGAATATTCTCTGTTTCATGTATTTTTTGATTAGTGTTTGATGTAAGAATTCCATCTAAACTCACCTCAAAAAAATCCTCTTTAAATCTAAAGACTTCGGTGATGTTTGAATTGACACTACAATTAAGATGTTCACCACTCACATTTAAAATATTAGTTTCATGAATGTTTCCCCATTGTGTGTACTCATTCCCATTAAAGGGGGCTAATGGAAGATAATCAGGGTGATTATTTGCTAAATGTGATCTTAATAAACCATTTCTTTTGAGCCACCTATTTAGACCCCAAAGAGTAGGCAATACTGATCCTGTGATGAGATCATCACGAGTAAGTTTTCCAACCATTTTTTTCTCCGTTTATTGTGACAAATAAACAATAAAAGAGAGAGCTATAATTAGGATTGTTAAGACTGCTTCTATACAAGTCTGACCAAACGAGATTAGGTCAGGTGAGTTAGCTTTGACAGATTTAATAAATCTATATGTTCTACTAATAATTTCAGTTAAGATAATATATATTATGCGCCCAAAATGATAAAACACATTTGATATACCTATATTATTGCCTCTTTTAATGCCTTTTCTCATATTTTCCTCAATTTTTACCACATTTAGCCGTATGTAACCCTAATCTTGGTTACTACCACTAGATGTAGTGTTTCTAGTTTTCTTGGAAGTAACATTATAAACTCTTACTTCCTTTTCTTTTTCAAGTTTAAGATCATGATTAACTTTAGTTATAATACTTCTAAAACTCATGACTTTAACATTATAAGGAATATTTGCGCCTTTTATGTCTTTTAGGTCTTTAACTAGTTTCTCTAAATGTTTGACTGCTATAGCTAAATGATTAGTGGTCATTGATGGAATATCTAATCTTGTACTCTCATTATCCCCTAACAATTTTTCTCTATATCTATTCATATAAAAACTATTTTTTCTAGCTTGTGGAGTAGATCGGTCTGCATAATGGCTTTCTCTAGCCAAATAATCTTCCTTGTCACTACTCTTTCTAAAATTCATTAACAAACACTCCTTATACTTTCACAATAAATGTAAAATTTCTTTTTAAAAGTTTTTTATATAGACTTGAGTTTAAGATATGAACTTGAGTTTATCGCGTGAACTCACATATTCTGTATAATAATATTCTGTGCTTTTAAGCATGATATCATCTGATTTGTAACACATGATTTTTGCAGAGATATGACTTTCAATGGCGATAAACCACCCCTCTTCTACACAATGATTAAATACTTTAGATACAAAAGCTTTTTTCAACTGTGGAAAATAATCTCTGACTTCTTTTTGGGTAACACATTTATCTTGTAATGTTTTAAGCACAACGAAAGCACCAATAATTCTTTTATTCATGTGACTTCTAAAATAATGGGTAGCTCTACGCATTTGCGGATCATGGGGTATGGGATAGTTTTGGTAATTAAAAAACGATAGTTCGGTTGCCAAACTGTTTATGATACCCTCTTTAATATTGTATGGTGGTGGTGTAGCTTGAATTTTTTTTGCTTTCATATCCATGATCTTTCCACTTCTTTGATGTTCATTTAAATTCATCTTTTTCTCCTAGATTTTGGTTAATAATTCTTCTTAATACTTGAGGAAACCATCTTGTCTTTCCCTTAAAGGTAAGAATTCCCCTCATTTCTAATTCTTGGCATATCCCAAATTCAGTAACATTTGGAAATTCCAATTTAATTTTCTCAATAATTGGCCAGACTTCTTTACGAAACTCCGCCCAACGTCTTACATTAGCCTCATGAGCCTTAGTTAATTTTTTGGTACGTTTTGTATTACCAATCTTCACCCCCTTTTCTACGGCTCTCTTTTGACCTCTCTTGATGCGATTTGATTGCTCTAATAACTTTTGCTCTGCAATCATTCTCATGCCCCTAAGAAAAGTTTGATTTGTGGCTGGACTAAAATTGGGTTTTAAATCAACACCAATAATTTTAACCTGACTTTCTAACATCATGGTAATGGCTTTAAAATTACCACTCACAATTACAAAGTCATTCATGATCAAATCAGCAAAATTTGATTTAGCTATGGAAAGAGCCTCTTTTAACCCATCCCAAGTTCTACGATTTGTTTCGGTTACTTCCTCAATGATTGACCAATCACCACCATTGAGATGAAAAAGAATACTATCTTTAGCTCGTTCATCATCCTTCAAAAGATAAACGACTTTTCTTCCATAATGCTTAACCACCGTTTTCTCCCTAGAAAATGTTAGCTGAAAATAAGGAGATTTCAAGTCTTTCATATTATACATCTAAATATACCTAACGGTAGTTTTTATCATTAAGTTGTTTAATAAAATTTAAAATTTCATTTTTTTGAAATAAAGTTACATTGGATAATTCAATGTCATAAGTGATCGGACTATATTCAATTTCATCAATTGTGCCTTCCATTTTTCCATCTGGAAGTCTGTAACCCATCCCATCTTCTACAATGTTGTAATAAATTTTATTGGTCATTTTTATTCTCCATTGGTTGTGATATTTCATTGGGGGTCTATCAATCCCCCCAAAAAGATATCACCCCCTACCTAGTGCTAATGTTGAACCATTGGAGCTACTACCAACACCCTTATTTAAGGATGTTCTATCCCCTGCACTTCTACCAGCCTCTTTTGCGCTACCAGAATTAATAGTCATACTTCTTGAGCCTCTTCTTAATCTTGGGTAACGTATCTTATGATTTTTTTGTAGCTCTCTATTAGCTACTACAACTAAGCTTGTTCCATCAGATGCTTTAGGAGTATTATTTAAAGCCTCATTTTTGCTTGCAAGATGCATTGAATGTAATCTAATTCCAATTCTCTTAGCCATAGAATTAAGAAATGTAGCTCTAATACTATTTGCACTTACAAAAGCTTTTTCATACTGATACTCGCTTGTAAGCATATAACGATTAAACTCAATTTCCATTGAATTCCTTATCAATGAATACAAATATAAAGCATTTTCTACATTGTGAGGCTCACCAAAAAGACAAACTCTATTGCCACTAAAAACTGTCTTAATCTGACAAAAGTTTTGAATATCATACCAACAATGACTTACTGGATGTAATGGTGATTTTAAGTAGTCTGTTTGACCACATTTTAAAACTTTCTCAACATATTCAGCTTCGGTTACATCAAGTTCAGTTAATGTAACTTGGTACTTATCTTGAAGAGTTTTAAGCAATTGAGCTGCAGCCATTGCCTCTGCTTCCGTTGCACCTTGATCAACTGTTTTTGAGGTTAAAGCTTTCATCTTTTTTAAAATTTCTTTCTTATCCATTATTTTTCTCCTGTTACTTTTTTAATTTCATTCCAAATTTCTGTTTGACTTTCAGCACACTTAATTCTTTTGGTTGCAAATTTATCTGCAAAAAATATTTGCCCAACAGTAGGCTCATGAATATCATTCATGAGTAAATAACTGTCATAATTAGCTTGGTAGAGAATGTGCTTTTTTGCGTCAAACAGAGCCATTTGCAATTTCTCAACTTTTATTTCCAAATCGTTAATTTGGTAGTTTAAATTTCTTTCTAAGTTATTTTCCATTACACACCCCCCTCAACATAGTCATAAAGACCATTTTTATTGACAAAGATGATTTTTCTTTCCAAAGCTAATTTAATTAATTCATCAGCATTTTTTTCAAAATTAAAGTCTGGTGCATGATGCTGAAAGAAATCATCTTTCGTCATGTTCGTTGTAGGAGCTATTCTAATATTTGCGTCTAAACCCTTTTTCATTATACATCTCCCTCATGAATATGAAGTTGGTAACCAAGTTGATCACACAAATCTTCAACAATGAATTTTTGGAATAGTGGTAAAACTCTTAGATTATTGTCACTAAAATCTGGCTCTGTA
Source organism: Gammaproteobacteria bacterium (assembly GCA_002691885.1). Lineage (GTDB taxonomy): Bacteria > Pseudomonadota > Gammaproteobacteria > Pseudomonadales > Pseudohongiellaceae > UBA9145. Next base: position 29,530 of record NZJB01000003.1, on the reverse strand, counting down.
CTTTCACACTTAGCCTCATGTTGATCTTTAGTGTAAGTAGCCAACAAAGTTAAAGTTTGAGCTATATTGTTGTCTGGTCTAAGAGCTATTTGAGTTTGGGTAAAACCCTTACCCACATGAATTTCTACTTTTGTAAAAAGACAATGCTTATTTTTCATCTCATCTTTGAGAACATTAAGCTCTTCTTTTAATGCTACATTTTCATGTTGCTTTTGTACTAATGCTTTTTCTAAAAATTTAATCATAAGTTTCTCCATTGTTTCAACATCAATGTAACACAGTATAAACATTTATTTACTAATGTAAAGGGTCACATATAAATAAATGTTAAAATAATGTTGAAAAATCGTTGAAATTGAGATTTTTAAGCAAATAGTTTATCAATATTGTTACAAAATCATAATGCTATCAAAGAAATTTGTTATGGAACTAAAGAAAAAACAACAACTAATTTATCTAAATAAATCAGTAGCTAGTCAACTAAAGATAATGTCAAAAAGGTATGATCTAAGTATTAGCAAGCTAGCTGAGATTATTTTGAGAGATGGGGTTGAGCAGTTAAAGAAAAATGGCATAGGGAAGTTAAAAATTGACTAGTAGTGCTAAAAGAAAAGGTTATGTACTAGAGGCAAATGTAGTCAAATTTTGGACTGAGCTAGGCATCAAATGTAAGAGAATTTTGGGTTCTGGTGCATTTAAACATTACTCAAAATCTCTTGCGTCTGATGTTAATTTGAATGGTTTAAAAGTCGAATGTAAAAGACGCAAATCAGGAACTGGTTTTATGTCACTTTACAATTGGTTTGAGCAAGATGATGCAGACCTTCTTATAGTTCATGCAGATAGAAAAGAACGGCTTTATGTTTTGAAAGAAACTCAATTTTTAAAACTTGTGACTAGCGATAGTTGGACAAAAAAGAAGGAGAAATAAATGGATTTAGGTTTCGGTAGTGGTGAAAAAACAGAATGGATTTCATTCAAACCATCAGCTAATGGGTGGCTCATGGATGGTGAAGAAATTGACATGAATGGTAAAGGCATTCTTGTTGATCCATCATCTATAAAAACTGGTTGGATGAAAATAGCACAAGGAATGGCACCAGATTGTCTTTGGGATGAAAAAGTTGGTAGACGAGGTGAAAGACCAAGTGAAGATCACAAAAGAGGTTTTCAAGTCATGGTTATGCCTAAAGTCAAAGTTGATGACCAAATGAATGAAAATTGGAAACAATGGCAATCTAATAGTGTTGGTGCTTTTATGGGTCTACAAGACCTATTAAGTAGCATTACAAGAGCTGATAAAGATGCTTTTTCAAAAAATGATGGGAAAGTCATTCAAGCAAAATACACTGGCTCTAAAATTAATGATGGTGGAGTTGGTAAAACAAGAATTCCTCAATTTGATTTTTTAGGATGGGCTAATGCTCCTTCTAAACCCCAAATTGATGAAGAAGCCGAGCAAAGACAAGACATGGAAGAAAGTCAAGCATCCAAAGATATTGTGGATGATGACATTGATAACTTGTTTTGACGGCTAGCCTGTAAACTTGGGGGTGAGAAATCACCCCTCTTTTTCCATGTTTGAACCCTACGCAAAAGACATAGCCATAAAACTACTTGGTGAACCCAATCCCAAATTAAGCAAAGAAACAGAGCTTCGTTGGGGAAATTTTGGTTCAATGAGTGTTGATCTGCAAAAAGCTACCTTCTTTAATCATGAAACTGGAGTTGGTGGTGGGATGGTTGATCTGATCAAACATGAGAACCATGACCCAAAAATATTTTTAAAAGAGATGGGAATTCAACAAGAAATCCCTCAAATGGCAAAAAGCCAAATATCAGTTGTGGCTCGATATACCTACAAAGACGCAGAAAACAATGAAAGCTATGAAGTCATTAGGTATCATCCAAAGACCTTTAGACAAAGAAAATTTGATCCTTTTATTAAAAAATATGTGAATGGTCTTAATGGAGTTACCCCACTTCCTTACAATCTCCCCGAAATTCTCTCAAGAATAGATGAACCAATCTATATAGTTGAAGGTGAGAAAGATGCTGATTTCTTGATGGAGAAAGGTCTTTTGACCACTTGTAATAGTGGTGGGGCTAATAATTGGAAACCATCACTCAACGAGCATTTTCAGAGTAGAGAAGTCATAATTTTACCAGACTTAGATGAAGTTGGTAAGAAACATGGTTTATTTGTAGCTAGTGAACTAAAAGACATAGCTAAATCTATAAAAATTGTTGAATTGCCCGTTGAAGCAAAACAAGATGTTTATGATTATTTTCAAAATGGTGGAAGTGTTGAGAGCTTACAAAAGTTAGCTTTTCAAACATCATTAGTAGGAAATGTTGAAAAACCTCAACCCTTCAAAACTTGGGAAGTTATTGACCCATTTCTTTTACCTAGAAGAGATTTCATATATGGCAACTTTTGTAGAGGATATTGTAGTTTAACTGTATCACCTGGGGGAGTTGGAAAATCTACTTTAGCTCTATCTCAAGCAATAGCTTGTGCATCTGGAAAAGGATTTTTAGGGGTCACACCAGAGAAAAAATTAAAAGTAATTTATTATAATTCGGAAGACCCAATAGATGAACTTCAAAGAAGAACATTAGCTATTCTTCAACATTTTAAAATTGAGCAAGAGCAAATTCAAAATCAATTATTTTTGTCAAGTGGAAGAGATGTTGATTTAGTTTTGGCAGAGGGAATTGAAGGAATTATTAAAGAAGATGCTTTTGACACTATTGAAAGCTTTTGTTTAGAAAATGAGATTGATGTTTTAATCTTAGACCCATTAGCAAATATGTTTAGTGGGTCATCTGAATCCAACGAGCTATTTAAAGATTTAGGAAAAAAACTCAGTCAATTGGCAGATAGATGTAATTTAGCCATTGAGATAATCCACCATACTCGGAAGTTAAATGGTAGGGAAAGTAATGTTGAGGATGCTAGAGGCGGGTCATCTCTTGTGGCTGCAGTTAGAAGTGCCAAGAGTTTATCTCCAATGGATAAGGAAACTGGCTTAAAATTAGACTTAGACCATACAAATTATTTTAGTGTTAATGATGGAAAAGCTAATCTTAGACCCCTCGAAAAGCAAACTTGGTTTGAAAAGCTACCAGTTGAATTAGCTAATGGTGATAGTGTTGCTATTTGCCAACCGTGGGAATGGCCAGATGTCTTTGATGGTGTAACCAAAGATCAAGCTAAGATTTGCCAATCTAAGATAGAAAATTCCGACCCTAAACTACGTTTTCATTCACTTTCTAACCAATGGGCAGGCATAGTTGTAGGAGATGTATTAGATTTAGATATTTCTAAAAAATCTGACAAAAACAAAGTTATTCAAATTATTAAGAAATGGGTAGAAACAGATGTTCTTAGAGTTGATGAGGAGTTTGATAGTAGACAAAGCCGAAATGTAAAAATTGTTGTATCTGGTGATAATAAATTGGTGGCGCATGACTAGTGTAGCTACAGGAACCAAAGTTTTATTATTTGCTCTTTTAGAGTTTAGTTCTTTTGAGGATTGTAACAAAGCAAGAGAAATTCTAGCTCCATTGGTTCACCATGATCTAATTTATCAATGTGAATGGCATAATCATTCAAGTGTTTTCTTTTTTGAGCACAGTGCAAAACATAAATTTTATTCTACAAAACCTTATAAAAAACCTTACATTATTGATTTTTTAACAAATGCTCGTTGAAAGAATGTTGAAATTTAAAAATTTAAAAAAATAATATAGAATTAATTTATGGAAATCTTTTCCATACTTTTCTCCAAAACTTCCCCCCTCTTCAACCTCCCTTTCTTTAAAAAAACATAGGGGGGGGATTTTTATCTCATCATTCTAATCATTTGATCAATTAAGCCTCTACCACTTTGAGCTAATCCAGATTCAGGTTCATCAGCAACAGTTTCTAAAATAGAAGATTGACCACCAGCACGACCAACATTTTCAAATAAACTTTCAAACAATTCTGGTCTTGAAATAATACTTCTGTAATTTTCTTGTGCATTGCCAGCATTCCTACTTGTTAGAATATTAGCTAATCTTATTGCGTCTTTTTCACTATATCCTTCTGTTCTAAATTGATTTGCAAGTTTTCTAGCTACTTGAAATGCTCCAGCTTCTAAACCACCACTTCTTAAAGATTGACCAATTGTCATAGCATCATCAACATTTGCATTTTTTTGAGCTTCTATATTTGATTTAGTATCACTTTTTTTAGCTACAATCCTTTTAGATGTTAAAGCATTTTTTGCATTTTCAAATTTCTCAATCATAGTTTGAATTGATTTATTTGGGTATAATTCTTTAAATATCATACTTGCTGAGCTATCTGATTTAGCAAAATTATCAATTAAATTATTCAATCCTTTAACAGTATTCATGTTATCTCTAATTTCCCTAGCTAATCCAATTTGATATTGTTGAGTTAAAAATTCTTTATCAGATTTATTTGTAATTTTAGCTAAATTTTTCTTGTAACTAGATAAAAATTCGTCTGGACTAGTTTTACTTAAAACCCCTCTAATTTCTTTTTCTACTTTCATTGCAATTTGATTAGCTGTGTTAGCTGATCTTGCATCTTTAATCCCAGGGGTTTCATCATCTATTTTTTTTGTAACTGGTTCTTGTTGTTTTTCCCTTATATTTTTTGCAGTTTTAGAACTTTTCATTTTATAGGTTAAATCTTTAACATCTTGTGCTACAGCCTCAACAATTTCCATTGATAATGGTTGATTGCTTAAATTTTGCAATTTTCCAGTTTCTTTATTTATTTTTAAGGGGTTGTAAGATAAATTTAACTTTGACCTTAATAATTGATTAGCTTTTTTAATAAATTGTGGATTTACCTCAAGCATATTATTAAAAGCATCTACTAATTCTTTTGATGGGGTAACTCCTTTTAATGCACTGTCGTATGCATCACTTGTCTTTTTAGATTGTGTTGAAACCATCTCTTCAAAAGTATCAAGAAAATTATTATACCCATTCATTTGATTTTGAGATACTAACCCCTCTGAAATTAAATCTTGATTAGCTTGTTTTTGAATATTTTTGGATTGTGCCTCTAAATTAGCATCAGCACCTTCTCTTATAGTTTTGCCAGCAGACTTTTCCCATTGGGTAGCAATTACTTTTCCTAAATGTGCAAAAGATGGGTCAATATCCATTAATGGTATTTTTTCTTTAATAATTGTTTTTAATGCATCATTTAAAGTCATCCTACTATTTCTTGCATAATTTCTTAATGCATTGATAACTGCTTTGGCTTCTTGCCCACCTAAATTTTTATCTATGTATTTAAAAAAAGGTGTAGCAATATTGCCACCTAAAGCACCAACAAAGCCACCTAAAGGAACAAAAATAGCTCCTAATAAAGCACCATTTAAAACTTGATCAATGCTTTCACCTTTATCTCTAGCTTGACCATAAGCTTGTAAAGCCCCAAGTGTTGCCCCCTCTAATGTTAATGCTCCACCTTTAGCTAATTTATTAGCACCTTTTAACACTCTTCCCCCAAGACCTAATGGGGCAAGTAAAGAAGCAGTACCACCAGTAATTTCACCAGCTAACATTGATTTAGGATTAGTTCTTTGATAACTATCTATTTGACCATGTATTCTATCTAGTTCTTTATTATATGAACTATCTGGTTTAACCATACTTAAAAACCTAGCCTCAAGTTCATCACCAAAATCAAGAGTTAAGCCTTGATAAGCACCTCTTCCAAATGCCATTGGTGCTGTATTAGTTTTATCTCTTGCTTGGCTTGCTAATTCTTTTAGATAATCATCTTGTGACATTTATTCCCCCTAATCTAAATTTAAATAATCATGTGTAAAGTCTGGATATTTTTCTTCTAAATATTTCTTTATTTTTATTTTATCTTGTTTTGAAAAATGACCTGCTGTCCACATTTGTCTAAAGTCAAAATTATTAAAAGTTCTACCATATTCATCTTCTAATTTAACAAATATAGAATTTCTAATTAAACCTTGATTTCTCATATCTTGCCAAACATCCCTAAGAGATGCCCCTTGAGGTAACATTTCCTCTATTTTGGGTGGGGTAGTTAATCTTTCATCAATAGCTAAATTACTTATATAATTTTCACCTTTTTTATATTGTTCTTCACTAATCCCTAGTGGCTCAACAATATTTCTAATATCCATGTTCCCATATCTATCAACTCTTTCTGTTGTTTGTTGGGCAATATTTTCATAATTCTTTTTAGATTGATTAAATATATCTCTTGAGGTTTGAAGTATAAAATTTCTTTGGTCTTTAGTTAAACCACCAGCACCAACAACTTGATTATAAAAAGCTCCAGCCCATGCAGGAATACCACCTAATTGTCTAACAGATGCTTGCTCACCTTCTCTAACAGTACTTCTTGGGTCTAAAAGTTTCATAAATCTAAAAACAATAGCCAAGTCATCAGAAGGTAGACCCCTAACAGCCATTGATACTAAATCATCATAAAAAGGTATCATTGCTCTATAATTTGCTACATATTCATGATTATAAAATTCTTTTCTAAAAGCACCCTCTTGATCCATGATATCACCTCTGTTTTGTATCATGGATTTAAATATTTCATTAGGCTCAACATTACTTTGCAACATAGCCATGTACTTATCTTTCATTGGCCCAGCTGACATTGAAGTTATATAACTCTCTAATCTTGTACGACCTTCTGCTAATTTATTAGCCTAATTTTGTTTTTCTTGGCGCAAAGAAATAGCTTGATTTAAAGTTGGGTCTGGATTTAATCTCATTGAATTAAATGCCATTGCTAGATTACCCATATTTGGAGAGCCACCCCCACCTAATAAGCCACCTAAACCACCAGTTAATTGGCTAATCAAACTTGCTTTTTTATTGGGATTAGGTGGTTGATTTATATTATTAGCCCCACCGAAATGGTTTATTCCTAAATCATTTATCATTTTTGCCTTATCCCTTCGCATTTTAAGTGAGTTTAAATATGTGTTTAATTGACTTCTGTGATCTGGATTACTTGGGTCATAATTTGGCATATCTCTTGGGTCTGCCCTATAATAAGCTTTTTCAAGAGCTTCCGTAATTGAACCAATATCTTGAAAAGTTCCTTGATTATACAAATCCATAAAACTTTTATAATTTTGAAAAGATGTTGGGTCTTTGTAATTACTATCTTTTAGCTCTTCCAACATAAACCTTACTTGACCACTTAAATCATCAATAGGTAATCCATAGCTATCTAAATAATTTCTTAACTTATCTTGCCTTCCACCTCTCCATTGATTTATACCTAATGCATACCTTTTTTTATCATCTTCTGGGCTTCTTATACTTCCATCAAATCCTCTTGTTGGAGTATACATATTTTCAACCATCATGTTTCCAACAAAGCCAGACGCAACATCAAATGGCATCCCACTTGATAAAAGTTGTGTCATAATTGAAAAAACTGATGGATGTAAATTTGCCATATTTACCCCATTTTAGTCATTGCTAATAATGTAAGGTAATCAAACAAGCCATGTTTTTGAGATGTAGTTTGCGTTCCTTGAGCTGGGATTATTCCTAGTGAACTTAATAAAGCACTTAACCCTTGTTGCCCTGCCCCTGTAAAACCACCAAATTGTTGTTGAGCTTTGTCAACTAAAGCTTGTTGTAACATTCTTTGGGTTTCACTTCGATTATAAGCTTTATCATCTAAATAATTCGCCATTCCAAAACCCATATTAGAAAGACCAGATAATGCCCCTGCCCCTGCCATTTGATTTTGAGCAACATTTAATCCCATTTGATTTTGAGTATTAAATTGGTTCATGGCTTGATTATAATTTTGCATATTTAAATTTGATGCAAGATCACCAGCTTGTTTTGCATAAACTTCATTAGTTAAACTATCGGCTACTCCATGCCTACTTCCACCGTATGCGCCTGCACTTACTGCTTGTGCTTGCATATTTTGGATTGCTTTTTGTCTTGCATCTTCAAGATTACCTAATGATTTATCAATAACTTGGTTAGTATAAGGGTTCATATATTGATTAAGGTTATCTTGATTAAAGGCCACTGGTTGATAATTCATGGCATTAGTCATTCCAGTTTGGGCTTGACCCATACTATCAACTACTTGGTTATAAACATTGTTCCCTGCTGTTGCCATTTTTTGTTCTCCTAATTAAGGGGTCGGTTCTCTAAAATCGTTGTGAAAAAGTCCATCTGGGTAATCATAGTCACCACTTAACCAATCAGTAAAATCTTGGATGGGGTCATAATTCATATCAATGTTATATGTTCCACTATCAAAAAAACTATATTCACCATTGTCATTATTATTTGCTATGGTTGTAATTGGTGGGAAATAGTTATCATCATTACTTGAGCCACTAGAAGTTGGAGTAGGTGATCCCATTGTATTTGATGCCATCATTGGAGTAATTGGGTAGCCTGTGACGGGATTGACTTGACCCATTGTGCTAGGTGGGGGTAAAGATTCGGCCGTCTGTGCTTCTATTCTCCTATAAATATCTGGGTAATTCTCTTTTAACTTAGCCAATTGGTCTGTATATAAATCATAAGACTTGTACCCACTAATCCCATTTTCAGTAACCATTGGTGGTAGATTGTTTGCTACTTCTTCCATCCCAAAAGAACTCAAAGCACTATTAAGATTGTTATTTATTCTTGGGTCTTGTCCAACTACATCAACACCCATATACGGAGCATAAGGAACATTTAAACCTTTAGCTTGAGCCACAGCATCTTTAACCATATCCTCTTGCCATTTTGGGATAGCTGTTGTTACTGTTTGAGAACCACCTTTACCACCTGCCATTTTATATCTCCTTATAGATAGTTGTTTGGGCTTCTTTCCACCCATGATCTTTTAATGCTTTTACCCATCCTCTTCGCCCACTTATTGTTAGTTCTGTGCAATTTAATTTCTTAGCCCAAAAGATAACACTTTGGTGCATATCCTTTAATTGGTTCATTTCCCCCGCCCCCAAAAATACATGACAAACTTTCTTTTTAGGATATTCCAATATCTCCGTGACAAGGCATCCTTTTTCTGCTGGCCACAATTGGTATTTTCGTTCTGCAAGACCTTGAAATATATCCACCAAATCATGCGTACCCCCACTATATTTAAGAGCCTCTTCAATCCAATAACTACATTTATTAATTTCTTCTTTTTTCATATTGCTATTGCTGAAAGCACTCCACTATTATCAACACTTATTTTATACCTAGTTCCATTAGGGCTAGATAAAATCAATCTTTCATCTTTTACTATTTCAACGTCTTGTTGTTTTTTACGATTTAATGCATCTTGACTTTCAAGCTCTCGATTTCTTTCGATTTCAAAAGTTGGGTCATAATTTTGAGATGGTGGTTGTAAAATCATCTTTTCCCACCTTGCTTTGCATCAAGTCTAATAGTTCCTATTCGCCAATCACTATTAGAATTAGCATCAGTTATTCTCATTGTGGCTTGCCTTCCTGTAAATCTTACATCTGTAGGATTTGAAAACGTCACTAACCCATGATCAGTTTCAGAACCATTGGGGTACAATTTTGTTTTAAATCGACCTACAACATTACCTTGAGTTTTTTCATCAGGAATAATTTGGTTTATATGCATTAAGTTGTCACCATTTCCTAATTGAAAAGGTGCAGTTTCAGCAAATGGGGTAAAACCATTTCTATTAAAACCTACCTCATGCTCAACAATTTGGTGAGGCAAAATAGAGAATGTACCTTTATTTTGGGTTTGTAATAATTCAGAAGTATTTGCCCCATTTGTATGATTGCTAAAACTTGGTGTATGAAAAGTAAGCCATCCTCTGCCAGGTCTTAATTGGTCAGTTCTATCTAATGGTGTAACTTTTATATATTTTGTAAAAGCCCCTGTACCACCCATTTGTTTTATTCCATCAAAACTTTCTGTAATAATTCCATGATTTAAAATATCAAAACCACCACCAAGAGAAAATTCAAATTGGGCAATACTTCCACTACTTGTTGAACTAAAATTAATCTCCGTAATTTTTGTCCATTGGTATCCTTCAAGTCTTGTTATTGTTGAAATTGGTGAAACCATTTGAAAAGAGGCACTTTGAGATGCTCCATTTTCATCTAAGCCAACTAATTGAATTGTAACTGTTACTGTTGAGCCTGATGGGTATCGATAGAAAAAATATTCAGCACTTGGTAAGGTAAAAGTTTCATACAATGTTCCAGACCCAGAATATTGAACTAATTCCCCATAATCACTTATGCCTATATTAATAGAACTAGTTGTGTCTAAAAAATTAATAGGTGGTGTATTTGCAGAAATAGAAGGATTTGCATAAATGGATGTATTAATTCTATTTCTTTGCCTAATAAGATTTCCAACATTTGTGCATGATAAATCTTTTTCTGGACTTGATGAAGTTGTTGGGGTTTGCCCATTAAATTCTACTTCAATAAATAAACTATCTCCAGAACCATGCCTAATTGCTAGTGGATAAGTACTATCATTTAATTTGCTAGTTGCTTTTATTGGATACTCAAAAACACCTTGATCAACACCAGATGTTCTACCTAATTCACCATACCACCAAGAATTGTTTTTGTAATTCCATGTTACATATTCATTATTTTCATTAGAATTTAATCCTGCAAAATACCATGTAATTTCATCAAACTTTGCGTTGGTTATTGCACAAATTTTTGATTGTTGAGTTGTAGTAAGTCTTTCTGTAAGATAATCTTGAATTTCACATTTAAGTTCTTGAACTCTTCCACCACTATAAATAAAAAATCCATTTGATCCCCACCAAACTATTCCAGCATCTATAGACGCAGAAGCTAGGTTTCCATAAGCTCCACAATTTTCACCAACCCTCTGAATAGAATGAACAAATGGTAAACCAATGTATCTTGTGGCATGAGCATCTGTATCTGTAACAATTAAAATTCCACCTCTAATTTTTTGAGATAAAACATATTGACCAGTTGTTTGTAAATCTAAATTACCAGCTTGATTAGTTGCGCTAGATGCCCATGTATTATAATTTTCTTGGTCACTCCATTTTACTTGTCTACTTGTAAAGCAAAACAAAAATCTTTCATCACTTACAATAGACCCAACATTATTATTACTATAACCATTACTAGGGTCAGATGCTCCAGATATTTCTTGAGCTTTATTTGCTGTATTTAAATCCCAATAAAATACTCTTCCACTATCTCTATTACAAAAAATTAATTGCTCTCCAAATGTTGAAAACTGTATAGTTGTAGCAGGCAAAAGTGTAGAGGATGTTGATAATGGCTGACTTCCCCATTGACCACTACCGTAAAAGCCTGACCCATAACCAGTCATTCCTTGAGCATTTTCTCTTCCTATTACAAAAAGAGTTGGTGTAATATCATACAAATCCCCATTGGGGAAAAGAACAAATACTTTTTTATAATTTGTAAAAGCTAAATATCTTGAACCATTATTACCTTTCCAAGCTATCATGCCTCTTATTGGCGCATCAACTGCTATATCAGTTCTTGTTCTCCAACCACCTAAAGGTTTTAAACTATCATCATGCCAACGTACTAATTGACTTATTGCCCATCTACCAGAAGCATCAAGTTCAGTACCATTTTTATAAACTCCATTAGGAAATTTTAATGGGATAAGTGGCATTATTTCATAACCTTTAAACGCATTTTCCATCTACCTACAGTTGTTGTGACTGTATTCCCCACAACACCAGCTGATCTTGAGGCAATTTGGAATTGACCTAGACTTGGGAATACTCCTTTTACATTTGCATTATCTCCACTTTCTACATAGACACTTGGAGAGTAACTAGCATTGGCTACTGTATCTGTTCCATAAATAGTATCTCCGACACTATACCCATGATCTGCTTGAGTACATACAATTGCCCACTGAATCATAAATGGACTAGCATTCAATCCATGAGAAAAAGAAAAAGTACCACCACCAGTTACAGTCATGTCACTTGATGTTGCGCCTTGCCTTGTAGCAGCGATTGCTGAATAAATAGAAGTTGTGTCCACACCAGCAAAAGTAAATTGACCAGTATTGCTATCATAAGTGAGTGATCCATTTGATGATGAACCACTATTTGAAACTGACAAACTTCCCAATGTCATTCCAGAACCACTATCATCAGTTGCAAATTCTAGGGCAGTTCCACCACTATTCATTTTAAGGATTTGGCCTGACGTTCCTAAAGATGATGGAGTATCCGACATATCTAAAATGGAAGGTGTGAAAAATTCTAATGCAGTTGCACCACTATTCATTTTTAATTGTTGATTTGCAGTTCCTAATGCGTTTGGAGTNTCTGTTATTGAACTAGCCACAATTGAAGTTGGAATTGCGTCTGATACTGTTTTNAGATTTGTATCTATAGAAATAATCGTATTGTTTAAAGTACTGCCCCACAGATTTTCAGACCCACCGACAGTTGGATATTCAAAGCTATAATTTGATGTAGTTCCCATGTTATGCGACCTTACTTAATGTTGAAAATACGTTAGATTGTGACCAAGAAGTTGATGGGTTTGAAACTTCTGACCAATTTGTACTTACATTTGAAGTTTCTTCCCAAAAATACTTAGGCACGATAATGATGTTTGATTGTGATGTAAAACCACCATTCCCCATTTGTATTCTTTGGAAAGTTCCATTGATACTTGATTGAGAAATATGTGACGCAACACCAGAGAAAATTCCATTAGCATTACAAGTAGTTTCTAATTGTGACCCTAAATTTATTGAATTTGTTCTAATTCTTACATTTGATGCATTTACATTTGTTTGAGATGTTAAAGATAAGCCCGATTGTAAAATAGCATGAAATGGCGCATTAAATGCACTTTGGTAAGATAAAGAAANTTCACCNAATCTNACTCTTAAAATATTTGTTGTNANTGATGATTGTGATGCAAAANNAATAGGAGATGTTCTTAGCCTTNTTGCATTNATTGTAAAAGTTAAATTGTCAGCTAATGTTGCATTATCNTCTCTNACTCTTCTAGCNCCACANGNACTATTTGTTTGAGAACCAAAAATAGCTGATGTTGTTTCGATTGCGTTAAATGTTCCAGAAATAGAAGCTTGAGATGCAAAAGAAATAGATGCAGGTTGAATTCTATTTGGAATAGTTGATAAATTTGAATTTATAGAAAAAGTTACCGAAGCTTGAACAAGAGTTGTACTAGCTGATGTGCTAAAAGGAGTTTCACTATAACTTACAAATCCAAACATTAATTATTTTTTCCTTTAGCTTGCCCAAGGTAAATTAGGATTTTTGATAGCCATATCATCAATTTGTTTTTGAATTTGTGCATTAACATGAACTTCATAATCACCAGTTACTTGTGCTTGAATCCATCCAAGAACATCTGATTCTTTTAATTCTGATATTGCCTTAAAGTCTGATGCAGAAGTATTTACAGAAGTAAGAGGAGTAGCACCTACAAATTCACCTTTATTTCCATTGCTATCTGTGCCTATCTTTTTCCAACGAGTTTGAATAACTGCATCTTTATTTGTTGCATTATCAGTATTAGTTTCATCTTTAGTTTGTATAGATGAAACTTCCCATGTGTAAGTCATGCTCATAGTGATAACTCCTTATCTAGTCTTTCTGTAAAAACTTGTTTCATTGCGCCTATTTGATCTAACGTAAATCTTGCTGAATTTTCTTTTTTCTCAATATCAATAAGTTGTGAAAACAAATACTTTTGTTGGTCAGTAAGAGATGATTGTTCATACTCTTTACCTTTCCATCTTATCTTTGGGGGTTGTGTATTCTCTGTCATGTATTCCTCTATTCTGGTTTAGTAGGCAAATCTGACTCTTCTAAATTAGGCCAGTTTTCATGAGTGGGTAAATCTCGCAAAGCTTGTCTATAAGGTTGCCATTTGGTACGAGTTTCTTCTGCAACGTCTGGTTGTTGTGTCCAATCAGATTGACTTAACAAATCATTTCTTACATTTCTTAACATTCTTGCTCTTTGTTCATCTTCAGTACCTTTAATAATAGTAGGGTCATTTTTTAACATTTCTTCTTCATTATTATGATTTTCAACAATCCAATCTTTTTCTTCTTCAGAAAGCACTTTTGGTTCACTAGACCCTGCAACAAAAGCAGGAAAATTATCCCAATCAATATCTTCTTTTGTTATCTTGCTCATGGTTTTAACCCTATAAATGTAAAGTCATAGTTAAAAGTTGAACTAGAGTTAGACCCTGCTACTCTTATCCCTTGATTAGTCCAACCATGAGATAATGTTTCTCCTTCAATTAGTCTTGGATAAAAATAGAAAGAAGGGTAATCGTGAGAAACATTAACTCTCCAACTAAAAGTTTTAGTTGAAGATCCAATACCTACAGCATCCCACTCAGCAATAACAGAAGTGTCTAGTTTTCTTTTATTTGAATAATAACCAGTTCCACCTATCGTATTGCCATTTGATCCTATACCTGAACCTGTATCTGGATTAGGAAGCGCGCCACATTGCGCTCGAAACATGATACCATTATTACTATTTTGAGCATTACTTTGATAAACATAATGATTTGAATTACTAAGAGTAACACTAAATTCTGGGTAAGCCTCAATATAGTGTTCTACATACGTAACATTGTTAGTAGGAATTACATTGCCAGAAGAACCAGAACTTACTAATGGATAGAAATTTACTAACACAGTACGACCAGACCACCCTACAAGATTTCCATATAATTGTATTCTTTTATAAGTATTATTGTTCCAAACAAAATTATTTACACCCTGAAGAAAATCCACACTATTAACATTAGTGCCTGTGTAGTTCCCTATAACTTCCCAAGCTCCACCCCCTGCATCTACCCAAGTTGGACTTTGGTTTGCACCATTGGTTTGAAGCACTTGTCCTGCAGTTCCATTGCTTCCATTGAGAGAAAGGTTGCGAATGATGTTTACATCGTAGAGTGTACTCCAACTTGCAGGATCACAATAGTAACTAGTATTACCATTATCATAGAATAGTGGCGCACGAAATGATCCTACACTTTCAGTGTAGCTAACTTCTCCCATATAAAATCTACCACCAGTTTCTTGAAAGTAAGCTGTTCTTGAAGTTGTTCCATCGTGAAAAGAAATATAAGGACTACTACTAGCATAAATTCCAAGTCCACCTGCACTACCCAAACTATTTAGTGTACCTATTTGAAGCTGACCTGCCATATTTATAGAGTAAAGTCTAGAGTTACTTGAAGGGTCAACGTAATAGCTACTATTACTTACATCAAAATATTTTGTAGCATACACATCATTTTGAATATAGGTTGTGCCATTTCCTGTAACTCTAAAAACTTCCCCATCATTTCCTCTAATTCTCATAGCATAACTTGCAGAGCTTCCCACATCTAGTAAAAGTCCATAGTCAGTTGCACTACCTCTATATTTATCTATATAGATACCCCAATCATTATTATTGGTAGCTGATACAAATAAAGTAGCATCATTAGAATTGTTTGTTGTTCCACCATCTATAGATAAAGCAGTTAACTGGCTTTCACCAGTAGGATCTACATAATATGCAGTATTATTACTATCATTAATAAGTTGTGTATTTATACTAGCAACTGCTAAGTTACCTTGTGTAGATACAGTTGCTCTACCATTACCTAAATCAACTCTTCCATCTTTGTAAAATTGACTAACATAATAACCACCTGTTCTATCATAAACTCCAAAGAATTTATTTGAACTAGTGCCACTTGCATATAATTGCCAAGTGTTTGCATAACTTCCAGTTGCTTCAAAAGTTTGTCCAACGTAGCCTGTACTACTTGATATATTTAGTGGTGTACCATGGCCAGTAGCAGTATAAGTTGTAGTATAAGTAGAGCTACCACCTTTTAAGAAAATATCACTTGAAGCATATAAATCACCATTAAAAATATCTAAATCGTGACCTTCTCGTATATTAACAACATTGTTAGCTCCATCAAGTTGCAATACCCAACCACCATCTACCCCAAGATACATATTAGATGCAGTAGCATTAATGTATTCATCAGCTACAGAGTTAAATGCTAGCACTCCTGTTTGTGGTAAAATAATGTTTCCTGTAAAAGTAGCTCCAGATAATGGAGCATAAGTAGAAGATGCGACTGACGTACTTAAAGCACCAATGTCAGACAAAACTTCAGATGTACTTCTACCTTCAATAACATTGCCACTTTTTTTCAAAAATTCAGCATTTGATATTGCACTTGACCCCTCAAGCAAAGATTTAGAGGCAGGCTCAGTTATAAAAACATCTTTTGAAACAGAGCCAGTAAAATTAATTGCAGATGAACCACTTGAGCTTTCTACAATTGTTGTTCTTGTTAATGTACTAGTGCCACTTGCCCAAGTTCCTAAACCTACTTCCCAAATCCCATTAGCAGGGTCAACAATTGCATAATAGGTAGTATCTCCATCTGATAAAGCATTACCAAAAGTTTGAAAACCACTTACACTTCCTGTCATTACAACATTTGTAGTTCCATTTGTTGTAGATGTTTGCTTTGTTCGATTTTTGACAGTAAATGCCATATTAAATACCTATCAAGTTAAGGTTACATCCAGTTGACCAGAGGCAATTTGTAGAATGTCATTAGCCTCAATTGTTTTAGCATTTGATAAATTTGCGTATGCTATTAAATTNCCAGAACTAGATGCATCAAAAATTCCAGCAGTAGTAACTGAACCCCAGCTTCCTGATGCTGTTGGNAATGTTAATGTAGCTGTATTAGTAGCNGTTGTTGGTGAAGTTCCCGATACACTAAATGTAACTTGCACCCTACTATAATTACTACCACTTAATTCTGTTCCTGATGCACTATCTGTTGGCGCATTTCCACTTGCAAATAAACCAACATACCATGCACTAGGTCTTGTAACTGAATTAGCTGTTAGTAACCAATTCAATACTCTATCTTCAAACGTATCTGTTAATGCATCACTCATTTAATAGCTCCTTATCCTTAATTTTAAATTGCCTGCACTATGCCTTGTATTATCTGATTCACCCATTATTCCATTTATAGCTCCTTGATAAGTTGAACCCCAAACAGCCATTCTTTCATCATTTTGCAAATAGGGTGATGCTTGCAAAAGAGAACCATATAAATAAACATCAGGTGACATTGTTAAAAGCCAATTGGTAGATGTGTCAGGAGTTAATCCCAAAGGTGGTATTTTTTGATAATATAAAATTTCAATTGTGTACGTCAGGTCTGGGCTAGGATAAACTTCTATCAAATCACCAATGTGAGAATAATATTGAGGCTTACCTTTTGCATCATCCCCCTCATCCCTTAATTTCGCAATTTCTTCTGCTGATGTTTGTTTTAATAAAGATTTACTACTATCATTTAAATGTATTCTAATAGTTTGTAACCAATCAGTAGGGGTCGCAGAATATTGAGTTTCTAAATTAGCTGTTTGCTGATTCATCATTCTATAATGGCGCAATTCCCTATTTAGTTGTGCCTCAGCCAATGTAATAAAATCAGGAATTACATTTGATAAATCACTACGATTTAACCAATCTGCTATTGATGTTTGTAGATTTCCATAATTGTCTAATGCCATTATAAACCCTTAATCAAAAGTTTTTTGTAATTGGGGTCTTTTAATTTCTTCTTCACATATTCCATGAATTCATGACTACCCAATTGCAATCCACTTTCTTTTGACCATTGCTCTGCTAATATCATTGGTACTTCACCAACATACCTCATTCGACTTTCACCAAAATGATTTGGCAAATTGCTATTATGCAATTCCTTAATATGGTTTAATAGTGGCTCTACATCTTGCTCTCGCTTAACATAGAGCTTACCACTATCTTCAGTTATGTTGGTTTTAATAACCATTACTTTTTAATTTCCCATGCTTCGTTCTCTGGTGTACTTGGGTCATCAGCTTTAAAAAAACCTTTTTTATTCCTTGCTCTTACTTTCTTTCCTTCTAATTCGCCCCATCCATTTTTAACAATAATGTCAGCTTCATCTTGCGTAACATTTATTGTTTCACCATGCTCTGTGGCACGACCATTAAAAAATGGTCGTACCTCAGTGGTTATTTTAACCGAAATACTCATTAACTAGTTGAGCAATCAGCAATAATACCATTAGCTTTTTCATAAGCATAAAATCCCATTTCTGTTGAGATTAATCTTCGCTCAGAATGACCAGTTCTAGCCAATGGTTTTTGGGTTAATGGTTGAAGAGTAGCAATGTGTAAATGCTCTGGGTCAAGAACAAAACAATCTCTACCTCTACTAAATCTTGATGGCATCACCGTCAAAGTTCCGAAATCTGACTCGTAGACACTGAAGCCTGCCACAATTGCTCGTTGGCCAGCTGGTGAATTAGAGTAGTCATATTGCTTTGACGCATTCCCACTAAATCCAGAAATTGCTTGTTTAACAAAAGAACCACAAACAATATTGGTAGGATCAGCTCCGTTTTCCCAGCAAGACGCAACTACAGATGCAAGCATTGTTTCAGATATTGATCTTTGCGTACCATCAGTTGCACCAGCATTTGGAGTACCACCACTTAATGTTGGGTTTGCACCGCCAGTTCCGCGACTAACATTTGAAGTTAACCAAGCTGGCAAACCAGCTGTAACTCTGGCACCAGCACCGTTAGCTGAGCCTGCGTCTGAGCTCTTATTTGCCGAAATTGAGCTTTCCAGATCTCTTTTAATTTCCTTTGTCTTAAAGGCAATTTGTTGAGCTAATGTTTGCGCGTTGGCAACACCATTAACGGCTTCATCAGTCGTTGAAACTTCAACAACTTTATCAGCAATCTCAGTGTACGTTCCTTTTCTAATTGGCAAAGTTCCTGCGTCGTTAGCTGGACTGGCTTCTCCTTCTGCCACTTGATTTGAGGAACTAGCTGCAGCTAAATCAATTTCAGCGAATTCCACATAAGTATTACCAGCTTTTCTTTGTTTACACATTGAAAAGATAGGGGTTTCTGTCGGTGAGATGGATTTCAGTAAATCACTGATATCTTCTCTTATGGTCGTTACGTCGTAGGTTTCGACCGTGTCTGTATTTTGAGCCAATGTATATCTCCTTTAACTCGTTGCTAATAACCAGTTCGCAGCATCATCTACAGAACCAGTTTGTTGTAATTTAACAGTAGCATCTTTGATTGCTTTAGCTTTCCCACTTGATGCAACTTGCTTTGCACCTGGCTTTATATTGAGGGGTCTAGCCTTAGATACTTTACTTTCTACCTTGCCATTAGATTGTAACTCTTGCCATTTTCTAGCATCATTTAACACTCTAATAGCTCGACTATCTATAATTTGCGATATTTCCTCATCAGTAAAACCATACATTGCTCCAGCATCCACAAGCTTTCCTCTCATTGCATTGGCTGTATCTTGATTTGCAAACTCTGGAATTGCTTTTTTCAAGGTTTCAGCCTCTTGAGCCAAATAAGATTTCAATGCTTTTGCATCTTGATCTTGCTTTTCTTTTGCCAATTTTTGACGTTGTTGACCTAATGCCATTTTTTGTTGTTGGGCATCTTGCCACTTTGCATTTTGAATTGACCATTCAATAGGGTCAGTTTCAGCTAAAGAAATGTCAGGCTTTTGGATGTCTGTATTTTTAAGTTGATTTTGGTATTGGTCTAAAGCATTCGCTAATTGCTCTCGTTCCTTTTGAAGATTTGCATAAGTTTCTTGAGCTTGTTTTTTAATATCAGCTGTTTTACGCAATTCTTGTTTGATATACTCTTGACCCGAAGCAGACTGTTTAAGCTGATTGAGTGTCCACTTTTGCATTTCACCATTGACCTTAACATCAAATGTTTCTGGCTCTGTGGGAACTGTTTCTGTGTTCTCTACAGGTTCAATTTCTTCAGGTGTAGTCGTATTATCTTCTTGGGCTTCAATACTTTCTTGAGGCACAGTATCGGTAGTACCTTCATCAACAATTTCATTTTGTTGATTATCTTGTTTTGGCTCTCCTAGAAGAGATTGGGTAGCTTCTTCTATAGACCCTGCATCTGGTGAGATGGTCGTTTCGTTCACGGTGCGATCTCCTTTGATTTAGATTTTTTTCTATTAAGCATTTCATAATCTGCGATTGCAGTTGCTAATTCATGCTCAATTGAACTTAATGCCAACACGATTGCATGAGCTTTTTCTCTCATTTCTACATCTTGCTGACTGCTAGATAGAAAGGTTTGAATTTGTTGATTTTTCACTCTTTCTATTGCCTCTTTAAAAGCTTTACTTTGTAGCAATTGTTTTGCTTGATCTGCTTTTAATTTCATATCTAAAGTCATTGCATTTGCCCCTCATTATTATTTCTAGGCGCATTTTGCATTTCTTTAATTCTATTTGTATCTAAGGAAATCCCATGTTTTGATAATAGCTCTGCAGCTTTAATAACAAGCTCTTGATCTAATTCATCTCTCTTACGATCATCTTCCATTTCAAGCTTTTTATTATCTAGTTGCATTTTAGCCATATCACTTTGCATCTTAGATTGAGCTTTAATTTGCTCTGCGTTCATCATAGCTTGAGCTGGATCAATTGGTTTAGGTTGATTTTGTGACATTTGTTGAGCTTGCATCATCATTTGTTGCTCAACTTGTGGGTTCATTGGATTAAAATATCTTTCAGCATTTCTCATGCCTACCCCAGCCAAAACATCTGCTAAAGTGTTACGGATTTGAGTTAAGGTAACTAAACCATTGGTCGGACCGTATTGTTGATAAATTTGTTGTTGAATACTTAGAATTTGTTGAAGGGTCATTCTTTTTTCTTCTTCCCTTCCTGTTCCTAAACCAACCGAAATTTCTAAATCCATTTCAGTATTCCATACTCTAGGGTCAACAGGCACAAATTGACCATTCAATCTCATTATGTCTTGTTTTTTGCTATTCTTAACTACAAGATGCAAAACTTTTCTAAAAAGTGAAGTAACACCACCTTCTGCCAAATTTCTTGCTATAACCTCAACTTGACCTTGAGCTGTAGAAATATGGTGATCAACTGCACTTTTAGTTGTGCTTTGTAATACATCTGGATTTAATCCTACACTAGTTCCAGCTACTCCACTTTTTTGATCAACAACTTTATCTAAGTATTGTAATGCGCCTAATGTATTGCCAGCTGTAAATGGAATGGCAATTGGGCTTATAGCATTAGGTTGTCTGGTTCTGATAATCGCCCCGACTTCATTGTTAAGGACATCATCTAAATTACATTGGCTATCTACAACAGATAGTCTTGGAGTATTTACTAAAGCTACATTATCAAGAACCCCTCTCAAAATACTTGTACTAGCATCTTGATCATCCATTAACATTCCAACAATTGATCTTCCCCAAACTGTATGAGGCTCTGGATCACACTCAAAGACAGCAAATGGTTGTTGGTCACAAGGCATATAATCTAAGAGCTTATATTTAGACCCACCCATGATGAATTTATGCAAGGTGGGAATACCAGTTCCATCAGCATCAATTCTCATATAACATTCGGTTACACCAACCTTTTTAGATGTTGGGTCAATTGTGTTTTCACTATCATCTTTGTTTTGTGTAAAGCCAGTTCTTGCTCTATATTCTTCATCATTTTGTGTATCATCATCATGAGCATTAAGATCATAAACATCATTAAAATCAAAACCCATAGCAACTAGATCACCAACGGTTTTGTTTACTCTATGACCAACAACATAAGCTGTTTCTATATCTTTTGCATTTCTATCAACAAAAAACTCTTCTGGAGGCACACTATCAATAGCGCAATCACCATATTCTTTTGTTTTGCTTATTTTGACGTTGTGATAAGACTTTTCAATTTCTTGCCCACTTGCTTGATCATTAACCATAGTTTGCACCTGACTATGCTCAATAACTTCCACATTTTCATCGGAAACCAAATAATTAAACTCAGCATCATCAAGATTTTTATATGTATATAATTGAGTATCTTTTTTATCATCATAATACACCTTTAATATCCCAAGACGTTTAACAAGAGCATCTTGGAAAGCATCATTGAGCAACTTAAAATAATTCATTCTATGGAGTTTATAATTAATATATTGGGTCATTTGTTGAGCCACTTGAACATCATTTGGTTCTTTTGGGATAAACTCAACTGGAGATGCTGTACCTAGAAAGACCCTCATTAAACTTGGCTTTATTGCCCTAACTGCATCTCTACATTTTGTAGCAACTACTCTTGACCTGCCTTCTTCATAACCAAGTCTAGTTTTTCCATCAAAATATTGTTGAGATAATGTTCTTTCTGGAACAATTTCTGAATCAATAAAGTCAACAGCATCAGTAATGGCAGTTGATACAATATTTTCAATTTGAGATGCGTCTAATGCCTGTAATTTTGCCAACTAAAACACCATTTTTTAAAATGTTACTATTTTACTACTATGAAAGTTGTTTCACCATTTTATTATCTACACGGCTAACCTTCTTACGGTCATACCTCTTTTTATTAGGAATAACTTGTTTTGCTCTTCTATTTTGTAGCATAGACCTTGCAATTGGGTTTATTCGTCTAATTTCAAGTTTTTTCACCATTTGGAATTATCTGACAAAAGGGCTTCGCTTGAAAAACTTGTGGAAAAGTTAAAGCAAGCTCTGCTTTTTTAATTGAAAATTCAAAACAAGCTTCTTTTGTGGGTTTTAAGTCATCCCCTGTGATTAAAACGCAACTTTGAGCCATTGGTGTATTACAAATAAGAATTAAAGCCATCCACATTTTATTTACCCAATTCCCAGTGTGGACTATCAATAAATGGGGTTTTTCCTTGTGATCTGCGTAAGTCTGTATACTCCATACACAACTCTTCACAAGATTTTTTATGATGATCAAGATGCAAAAGATTATAAATATGCCAACAAGCACCCCACCTAAGTTTAACTCCTTTTTCCCTACTAGCTTTTAGAATTGCATCCCCTGCTTTCCAATAACAAGGCAATTCCCAAGATAGCCTACCATCTAAATAGCAAAAAATATCTATAGCATGGCTAAACCCATCTACTTCTTGGGGAATATGTTTTGAATTCATGGTTTTTGATGCACCACTAGCCACTAATCTGGCCTGTTCTTTTTTCGATCGGACACCACAAGAAATCCCAAAATCAATTTTTGATATTTCAATGGCATTTGTAAAAACATCAACTAAATCGGGATGTACCCCTCCTAGTCTTGTAATAGATTTTGTTCCGAATTTGTAACCCATATTTTCTTGCTCCTTTTAGCCTCGTTATTGGCATTCTTCTTTTGCCTAAGTAATTATTTTCATATCTAATTATTTGTATTGGTTCCCTGTTTTTTGTCATAACTACGCATCCCAGCTATTCCCAACATTCCAAATAAAAGTGGCATCATTACACTCATGTCAGCTTGTGGTATTGTAATTCCAAACCCATGACATATTGGAGAAACTAAATAATTTACTCCTAAACTAATTCCACAAATCCAACCTATTAAGGGTCTCCAGCTTGATTGAAACCAATTGCCTTTTGCGTCTTGTTTCAAAACATCAATTTGCGCCATAGCTTCTTTATGAGCCATGTTTGCAATATCTTGAGATATTCTTCTTTTTAAATCAGCATCAGGAATAGCTTTGTCTAAAAGGTTGGCTATTGGTGAAACTAAATTCATTATGCTCATTGATAAATCCCTTCTAAAGTTGTAGCCCAAGTGTTCAATTCAATATTTTCCTCATTAAATTTTGCTCTTGAAAATCTTTTAGTTTTTTGAATACCAACAATTGATACTGGCGCAAAAATAACTTTTTCAATGTCTAAAGCCACAAAACCAATGGCATCACATTGTTCAATCGTAAGGGGCTTTTTATGTAAACCAAACGCTGTAAAAAATTGATACCCCTTAGTTAATTGTTTATTATCTTTTCTTTTGTATCTTGAGCTTTTCACTTGTAACCTTACTAAACCTTGTTCACCTCTATTAACGATAATATCAACACAATCCAAATTAACGATTTCGCAAGTTTCCCCCATTTTCATTAATTTGGTTGCACATATATGTTCACCTAATTTGCCTGTTTCAAAATTTGAATTACCCACATCATTTCCTCATGGAGTGTTCAATTCTATCTAGCTTTGCATTAATATCTTTTACATGATCTTTTATCTCTTTTATTTCTCGATCATGGGTTAAGTTAGTTTGTTCAAAAAGTTTTTCTAAAACTGTAATTTTTGTGTAATGAGTGACTTGTTTTTGATGCATCCACCAAACAAATCCACCTACTGGCAAAACAACGTATGTCATGATTTGCTCAATCATTTTTCTTACCAATTAAATAACCAGAAATAATGCCTAAAATACCAGTTAGGGTTTGGCCTAATATTGTCCATAATTCAGTAGTAGGTTGAATATTTTCCCTAAGAGATAAATACATCTCTGTGGCTACTACAAAAAACATAAGCCCAAAAAAACTACANACCATNATCATCATTATTTTGTCTTTTACATTCATTTACTTTCTTTCCCTAACCAAACAGCAAAGCACCCACTAAAACACCCAAAAATAATTGACGCAAAAGATGTTTGATTAATTGTCGGGTCTGGTAAACTAATCATCCATGTTGTGACATAAAAACACATGATAGTAATTGCAATCATCATCAATCTTGGAATGATTTTCCATTCATGCAAATTAGTAACCCCTCTCAAATTCATGCTTGTTGTTCCTTTAAAAATTTAGCAAATAAGAAAATCCCAATGGAACCAGCTACAAGAAAAATAAATAAGAATATAATCCCTATTATTTGCCAAATTAAATCTCTAAACTCAGCTCTCTTTTTCAGTTCCTCTCTATGAATTGCTCTTTCTTCAGCAATCATTTTTTGNAAAGATTGCCATTGGCTCATTTTCCCGTAAAGCATGAAAGTTTCTCTAAGTTTATCCCTAGCTTGTTTCAATTCTTCTTGTTTAAAAAATCTATCAATGGCAGTTGATTCAGAGCCAGTAAAACGATTAAAAAAACTATTTTTTTTGCGATTTGCACCAAAGTTAAGTTCAGCTTCAGCTTTTGCGTANTTTTTAAGTGGACCAGAGAGGCCAGCTATATCTTTTCCAGCTTTTATTGCACTACTAATAGCACCACTTGCCGTTGTTATGGCTGTTATGGCACTAATTGGGTCTATCATTATCATTCCCTAGCAAACCAACACCAGCAATTAATGGTGATGCTAATAATCCATATTTTTTGATAATTTCTAAATCTCTGTCATTGAAAGTAACAAAATTTTTAATTCTATCTTCTTCTTTCATGTCTGCCTTTCTTGAGCCACCAGCATTATACATTATGCCTTTTATTCCTAAATCTCTTGATGCTAATTCGCCTGCGTTATGTTTCCCCTTCATGTAGTTCATATCATTTAGAAATGATTGAACTCCACCATCACTAGATAACAAGCTTTTTTTGGCATAATTTTTAAAAATTGGTAAAAGCTCATTTTCCATTATTTGATTTATTACTTTTTCATACTCACCACCTATGGGTGGGATACCTCTTTCTGCAAAATCATTAGCAATATCTTTTTGTTTTTCTATTATTTCAAAAATTTTATCTACATCTTTTGCCTTTAAATAATTTGGGTTTGTGTAAGGGGCAAAACCCGTTCCACCAATATCAAATTGCATTTCTTTCTCTGCTTTATGTGCCAAAATACCATTTGGAAACATATCATCTATTATCTTATATGCTTCTTCCTTGGTTTTCTTTTCACCTTCCATAATATTTCTTAAAATTCTTTTAAAATTTGTACCCCTTAATTGATTATGAAGATCATAAAGTTCTATTCCTAGATTTTGCATATCATTTAGATCAAAATCATCTACAATTTTACCAATTCTTTCTTTTACAAAATCACTTTGTTGGCTCATGGGTTTATCCCAATCAAGCAATTCATAGAACTCCGCATCAAAATCCATTTCATAAAGCTTGCCTTGACTTTTAAGTTGGAAGTCTTCGGGGTTCATTTTGCTTAAATTTTCTCTTAACTCATTAAGCCGTTCTACTATTTTATCTTCTTTGCCATCTAAATTTTGGTGTATTTTGCTAGGACTAGCTTTCCCAAAATATTTTGGGTCTACATCAAGAACTTTATTAATAGTCGGGTCATTTATTTTTGATAAAAGGTCTGATGCTTCAGCTTTTTGATTTATTTTAAACATTCGGGATTCAGTTTCTAAGCTTGTACCTTTAAGAAAATCTGGAACAAATGGATCTCTGTATTTCTTGTTTGTTAGTAGATCAATTGTTCGCAATAAATCTTCATTATATTCACCAAATGACAAATTTATAAGTTCATTGTCACTTTTCTTCCTTGTAAAAAAACCATGTTTCTCTGAATTACGTTCCCATTTATCTTTAATATTATGAAAGTTTACATCAAATGCAGAAGGATTAACCATTCCACCAAACTCATCCATGTCATACCCAAGTTCTTCTAATAACCTCAAATTCTCATATCGATCTACTTCATCATAAATCTCATCTAAATTTTTACCCTTATAGGTAAAATCNNGANNTGCTAATCTAGGTAAATAATCAAATTCTGGTATTTCTCTNNNTTGAGATGAATAACCACCCCATCCANAAGCNTGNNCNCCTTCNCCAGTANTNATTNNNTNNTCATCAATTCTAAANTTNTCAAAATCATGGGGGCTNGCNTGCCAANTTCTTATTTTTGATNTATAAGGGTCTACTTTTAAATTTTTAAATTTNTCATAATTAGCAANNATTGATTTTTACTTAAATCATNATAGGTTNTAACTANATTNCCAGGNAATGCCAACAGANNNTNNNCTAGCNANNANNNTAGCACCNTGCCCNAAAGCATTAATTTTGCTNNCNCTNGNTNATTNATNTAATGCCCCATAAACCTCATCCATTAACCCACNNGATGATTNNTGCATCTCAATTACATCAGTCGCAGGGGAAATTGTTTCCATCAATCCCAGAGGGAATTGTGCCATGTGACCCTTNTCATTAGGATTTCTAGGCAAAAACCTATTCATNAATTGATTAAATTGATTAGATTTTTCATCTAACCATCTTGTATTTTTCTGTCTATTTTCTTCNGAAAGAAAATCTAATAANTTCATTGTTATCCTCTGCGCTTATTTCTCACAGTTTTGGATGCTAATTTAAAAGCTTTATTCGTTGGTGCGCCTTTTGTACCTGGCTTTCTCATTTTTTCATTACTACCAGCTTTAATTCTTCTACGTTTAGCATGAATATTTGCGTATAAAGACATTATTTCCCCTTCTTTCCACCTTTAGGTTTTGGGGGTCTACCTCTAGTTGATCCATAAGTTCCTTTTCCTTTTGGCATTATAAAACTCCTCTCAAGTTACGTTTTAATGGTTTATTCCATCTATTCGCATGACCACCTCTTAAAGCAATCATGTTGTCATGCGCCATGACTAGGCACAAAGCATCTGCCCTATCTGGGGAAGATAAACCCCTCTTTCTCATTTCATCCTTAGATTCAGCTTTTGCCTTACCATTGGATGAAAAGCTATATTTCACACTCACCATTTCACTAATGAGTTTTTGATCATTGGGTAACTTACAATCTCTATTTTCTAAAAATGCCTTGAGTTTAAACCATAGCTCACTTCTAAGGTTCATATAGTTGTTCTTCATGGATGGGCTTTCACTTACATTAATGCCAATGGCAGGCAATCCCAACTCAGCTAGTCTATCAACACAACCAGCCCCTAAACCAATGCTATCAATAAAAATTTGGGTAGGTTGATCGGTGGGATGTAAGGCATCATATTCAGCTTTTACTCTTCCACAGAGTTGCATCAAATCTAACCCCTTCCAAGTCATAACATCTTGAATGACATTCCCCTTACGTTTGCATAAAGCACTATGATCATTCCCAAATCGACTTACATCTAACCCCCATGTAATTTCTGCACTTGGATTTTCTTCTATCTCTCTTCTCATTGCTGATTCACATAAGTGATAGGGAATAATGGTATCTTCATCTGTCTTAGGAAAATCGCCCATAACACGCACAGCAAAGGCATTGCTTTCTTCACCATATCGTTCTTTCATTTCCTCAACAAAATCTTGGGTCACTAATGGACTATCTAAACAACTCCATCTCCTTCTCCACCAAGAAGATTTAGGTGACATTTGCGTATCAAAAAAAGTTCCACTAGTTCTAGTCGGGTTTGACAATAAAAGGGTCACACAATTTTTGCCTGACATTGATCCACTCGCTGCTTCAAAAGTCTTTTCATGCACAGCACTAGCTTCGTCAGCCACAAGAAGGACACTAGCTCTAGGACCAGATGCGTGAACACCAGCCAAAGCTTCTGGTTGCTCAGCTCTTGAAGTCTTGGCACTTATAAAAGCCTCACTTGGACTAGCAATTAATTCAACTCTATCACTCTTCACATTAAGCAAATTTTTAAGAGCTGGGGGTAGTTTGGTAATATGGGATTTTAGTTCGGAGAAAAGAGCATCAAATAATTGCTGAGAACTGGGAGCAGTGACGACTATCCGAATAGGGTATCTCGTAAATAACATCCAAATCATTAACCAAGATGCACAAGTGGACTTTCCAGTTCCATGACCACTTCTTACACTTAATCTTCTCTCACCATCACTTACTGCTTTTAACAATTCTTTTTGATAATCAAATGGGTCAACACCAATTACCTCTTGAACAAACTTAACGGGGTCATTCCCATATTTTTCTAAAAATTCTTGAAAGGGATTAGTGGACATATTCATTTCCATAAGCATGAGGAAATAATCTTCTAAAATTTTCATCTGCAGCGTGTTCCAAAATAGAGCAAGTATCTATCGGATCTTCACATGATGACACAAGATGAATATTCATTCCTTTAACCCCCAACATAATCACTTCATCAAAGTGATCTCCTCGAATTCTCTCTAGCTCTTCCTTAGTCAGGTATTTTGGTGAGTTTGTCATTGTCTAGTGGCTTTGCGTTTCTAAGAGCATCAATATGCAAGTCACCAACATTAATTTGAACAGTCGCTTGTTTTTGTCCAAACATTTCGGGGTTATCACAACCAGCTAGCCATTTTCTAAGATTAGCTTGCTCTCTTGCTTTAGCAATCGCATTGGGACTTTCCTCAACATTATCAATAATCTCTAAAGCTTGCTCAGCAAATGCCTCACCTCTCTCTTTTCTCGCACCTTGCAATAACTGTTTTTGCTTTGGGTCTTTATATAGGTTGCTCACTAATAATTTGCGACTAACCCCAAATGACCTAGCTATTGCTGTCATGCTTTCACCAGAACAAACTCTATCCAAAATATTTTGGAAACCACCACTCTTTTCAATGTCAGCTAACATTTGTCTTTTTATTGGTCGAGAAATACACCCATACAAGAGGGGGTTGTGTAGATAATTAACATGAAAAAAAAATTTTT
>NZJB01000002.1 GCA_002691885.1 Gammaproteobacteria bacterium | reverse complement strand
AACGAATGAGATCGGCCCGCATGCCAGGGCTTAAGATGCCTCGATCCACTAGTCCTGCGGCCTTGGCTGGGTTGTGGGTCACGGTTGCGATGGCCCCAGCAAGGTCGTCAATAATATTGGCAAGCTTCCATGCGCTCATCAACCAGCTGCGACAAAGGTTTACCCGTAGTCGACATCTGTTCAAGGACAAGCAGCCAGGGCACCATCCCGCTGTCGCAGTAAAAGAAATCGCGGAAGTAGTGGTGAGCACTCATTTCACCCCCGTAGGCGGCGTCCTCGCGCCGCATAACCTCCTTGATAAAAGCATGGCCGGATTTGCACAACACCGGCTCTCCGCCCCGGTCCTGCACAAGTTCCAGAGTATTCCAGGTCAGGCGTGGATCATGGACAATTTTGGCACCTGCCTCTCGCTCCAGGAAGGTCTGAGCCAGCAGACCGACAATATAGTAGCCCTCGATGAACCGGCCATTTTCATCAAAGAAAAAGCAGCGATCAAAGTCACCATCCCAGGCGATCCCGATGTCTGCCTGATGTTCGGCAATCGCTACTGCCGTGGAATAGCGGTTTTCTACCAGCATTGGATTCGGCACGCCATTCGGAAAATGTCCGTCGGGCTGATGATGCACCTTGATAAGTTCGAACGGCAGATGCGGCTCCAGAAGATCAATAGAGGGCCCGGCGCCGCCATTACCTGCGTTACAGACAATTTTCAGAGGCTTTAGCAGACTGGCATCAACATATGCCAGTAGATGTTCAATGTATGCCGGCTTGGTATTGACCCTCTCCTGAACCCCGATCTTTTGAGGCTCGGGGAATTGGCTTTGTTCTGCGAGCTTTTTGATGTCGAGTAGGCCGGTGTCTGCACTGATGGGCCTGCTGTTTTTCCGCACCAGCTTCATGCCGTTGTAGTCCTTGGGATTGTGGCTGGCNGTAACNGCAATCCCACCATCGGCNNTCAGGTGTGAGGTGGCAAAGTAAACCTCCTCGGTGCCGCATTGACCGATATTNAGGACGTCCGTGCCACCGTCCATNAGTCCGNGGCTGACAGCAGTGCAGAGCGCCTCGCTGGTCAGACGAATGTCGAAGCCGACGACTACCCGCTCGGGGGAGAGTAAGGCGGNATAGGCCCGGCCAATTCGGTACGCGATGTCTTCNTTAAGCTGATCCGGTACACGGCCTCGAATATCATACGCTTTGAAACAGGTGATCTCTGTTGTCATAGTGCCACTCGTATCCCTGCTACTCACCTTGCATTTTGGCAAAAGTGTAATTGGTCGCGTCGATAAATCCGCCAACGCTGCCACAGTCAAAGCGCTTGCCCTGAAATTTATAGCCAATCACGTTACCTCGCCGGGCTTGTGTCAGCAGAGCATCCGTAATCTGAATNTCCCCATTCTTGCCGGGCGGCGTGTCATCGAGAATGTCAAAAATCTCCGGAGTCAGCACGTACCNACCGATTATGGCCAGATTACTCGGAGCATCTTCCGGCGCTGGTTTCTCAACCATGTCGCTGATGCGAATAATGCCGNGGTCCTCTTCCACTCCGGCAATCACNCCATATCGATAGGTCTCTTCCCGAGGCACTTCCTCGATTGCGACAACGCTGCAACCGAATCGCTGATAGAGCGCAACCATCTGCGACAACACTCCGGGCCCCTCAGTCACACAATAATCATCCGCGAGTACGACGGCAAATGGATCGCGGCCAATCAGTCTTCNNCCGACTGAAATTGCATGTCCGAGCCCCTTCATCTCCACCTGACGCGTGTAGGAAAAAGTGCATTGCTTCATCACTGTNCTGGTTTCTTCAAGCATTGATTCCTTGTCAGAGCCGGCGATCTGATGCTCTAGCTCATAGGAAATATCAAAGTGATCTTCCAGCGCACGTTTACCACGACCGGTAACGATCGCCATATCAACGATGCCGGCTTCCATCGCTTCCTCAACCCCGTATTGAATCAGTGGTTTGGTGACAATTGGCAGCATTTCCTTCGGCATAGACTTNGTCGCNGGCAGAAAACGGGTGCCATAGCCAGCCGCTGGAAACAGACATTTCTTTANNGTTGTCATAACAAATTTTTCNCCTTGATTTGAAGTGGCTGTATCTTGAAANTCACTGACGCACCCTTGNTGTGATGATCCTAGCGACCATAAACGTCATCAAAGCGCTGGATATCATCTTCACCCAGATAATCACCAAGCTGCACTTCAATCAGTTCAACAGCCTCTGATCCGGGATTACTCAAGCGATGAACTGCACCTTTAGGAATATAGGTCGACTGATTGGCATGAAGCACAAATTCTTTACCCGCACAGTGAATTTCGCCCACTCCTTTTATAACCGTCCAGTGTTCGCTCCGATGCGAATGCCGCTGCAGCGACAGTGCACCGCCCGGAAGCACTGTGATATGTTTCACCTGAAACCCAAAGTCTCTTGCCAGGGTCCGGTAACAGCCCCAGGGCCGATGGACGAGGGAGGCCGTTTCAGTAAGCTGTGGAGCCCGCACCTTCAGTGCCTCAACCAGCTGCTTGACTCGCTGCAGCTCATCGTTGCTCGCCACCAGTACGGCATCATCTGTCTCNACTATGGTCACGCTTTCAAGCCCGATCGCCGCGACCGTGCGCGATGCAGCGTGCACATAGCTATNNCGGGTACCAATCACCTCGACCTGACCCGAGACCACATTGCCAGCTTCATCTTTTTGGCTGATATCCCACAGCGATTGCCAGGAGCCAAGATCGTTCCAGCCGGCATCCAGGGGCACCACTGCTGCCCGGCTGGTCTTTTCCATGAGAGCATAATCGATGGATTCAGAACGACAGGCCGCGAACTCNGCGTCCGGAATTCGCAGGAAATCCAGATCAGGCGAAATNCGCTCAAACGCAAGACGGCACTGCTGCAAAATATCGGGCGCGTGNATTTCCATTTCCAGGAGTAACTCGGCAGCTGAAAATAGAAACATCCCACTATTCCAATAGTACTCTCCGCTGGCGACATAAGCAGCGGCCGTCTCAAAATCCGGCTTTTCGACAAATTCCTCAACCCGGAACCCCTGCAGAGAAATCGACAGCCCCTTTTTTAGGTAACCGTAACCGATTTCTGGTCGACCTGGCACTATGCCAAAAGTCACCATATATTTTTCAGAAGCCAGTTCAAGCGCAGCAGAAACGGCTTGCTCAAAAGCTGGCACGTTTGTGATTTTGTGATCTGCTGCCAGTACCAGAATTCTCGCATCCCGATCTTCAGCCATCGCTGCAAGGGCTGCTACGGTTATAGCCGGTGCAGTATTTCGGCCGACTGGTTCGAGCAGAATCTGACTGCCTTCTAATTGTTGTTGACGCAATTGCTCAGCGATCAGAAAACGATGCTCGCTGTTTCCCAGAACGCGGATCGTTCCGAGCTCAAGCAGGCCGCCTAACCGCGTGAGGGTCTGCTGGAAAAGCGAACTCGGGCCGTCCAGCTCGATAAATTGCTTGGGCATGGCGGCACGACTGAGCGGCCATAAACGAGAACCGACGCCTCCGGCAAGAATCACGGGATGCAACATAAAACCAACCTGAATTTCGTGATACGGAGTGTATCAAATTATTGTTGCCAGTACCGGTGCGACTTGCGTAATAGACCACGAAGGTCAACGCCTCTCAATTCGGTATCGATTATTTCTCAATGACGTTATACTCTCNACTACCTCTGATCAGCANGTTATTAGACAGAGTTCTGACTATGCCTGCCAGCAACGATTTCTTCNAACCAAAAAGCAGTTACGACTTCGATGAACTGGTTGATTGTGGCTATGGCAAACTCTTTGGTCCGGGCAACGCCAAGCTGCCGGTCAACAAAATGCTGATGCTGGACCGCATAACCGAAATTACCATCGACGGTGGCGGATATGACCGCGGCAAACTGGTGGCGGAGCTGGATATCCAGCCTGACCTCTGGTTCTTTGACTGTCATTTCCCCGGCGACCCGGTCATGCCGGGTTGCCTGGGGCTCGATGCCCTTTGGCAGCTGGTTGGATTTTTCCTTGGCTGGAGCGGATTCCCCGGTAAAGGCCGCGCACTGGGCGCTGGAGAAGTGAAATTTACCGGAGAAATTCTGCCGGAAGCAAAGAAAGTGGTCTACCAGCTGGACATCAGTCGTGTCATTGATCGTAAGCTGGTGATGGGCATCGCTGATGGTGCGGTGGCTGTCGATGGTAAAATAATCTACACCACTAAAGCGCTAAAAGTTGGCCTGTTCACCCCAGAAAACAAGTTCTAGTTGGGTACATCGGACTCGAGTATGAGACGCGCAGTCATAACCGGAGCGGGTATCGTTTCCTGCCTCGGCAACAACCTTGAAGAAGTGCGCAGCGCCCTTAATGGAGGACGCAGCGGCATCCGTTTCAACCAATCCTACGCCGACATAGGCATGCGCAGCCAGATCAGCGGCAGCGTAGAGTTGNATGCAGAAGAGCTGATCGATCGCAAACTCTATCGCTTCATGGGAGAAGCGTCTGCCTACGCCTNCCTGTCGATGGATGAAGCCATCAGGGACGGCGGACTCGAGCTGGAGGAAATNTCCAGCGAAAGAATCGGGCTGGTTGTCGGCTCAGGCGGTGGTTCGCCGGAGGACCAGCTTGAGTCGACGGACATTCTCAGAGAGAAAGGTCTTAGACGCGTGGGGCCCTATCGCATACCCCGGACCATGAGCAGTTCGGTTTCTGCCTGCCTCGCCACACCCTTCAAAATAAAAGGGGTGAACTATTCCATTTCATCCGCTTGTGCAACCAGCGCCCACTGTATTGGGCATGCCGCCGAACTCATTCAAATGGGTAAACAGGACATGGTGTTTGCCGGCGGGGGTGAGTCGGAGCACTGGACAATGTCTCATATGTTCGATGCCATGGGAGCATTGTCGAGCAAGTATAACGAGACACCAGAAAAGGCTTCTCGCGCTTTTGATGCCGACCGCGACGGCTTTGTTATCGCCGGGGGAGGAGGCGTTGTTATTGTTGANGAGCTCNAGCANGCCTTGGCAAGAGGCGCGAAGATTTACGCCGAGCTGACCGGATACGCNGCAACATCTGACGGCTATGACATGGTTGCGCCTTCTGGAAAAGGCGGTGNACGCGCGATGCGCATGGCTATCAGCGGATTGTCTGGAAAAGTGGACTACCTTAACACCCACGGGACCAGTACACCGGCCGGTGACGTATCGGAGCTCAAAGCCATCAAGGAAGTGTTTGGCGATCAGGCCCCCATCATCAATTCAACCAAATCACTGACCGGCCACTCTCTTGGCGCAGCAGGGTCCCAAGAGGCCATTTACTCCCTACTGATGATGCAGGGCAATTTCATCGCGGCCTCGGCAAACATCGACAATCTCGACGAGGCAGCTGCAGGCATGCGGATCGCCATCGATAAACAGGAGAATGTCGAGCTTAACCGGGTCATGTCGAACAGCTTTGGCTTCGGTGGCACCAATGCCTGTCTGGTGTTCGACCGCTATCGAGCTTGAGCCAACTTCGTTTATTCAAACTACAAGCAGTCAGCTAGCGCATGAAAAATCTCAGCAATCCGACCATCGCCGCNTTCCTCTGTCTGACGGCTATGCTNAGCGNCACACCCTCTTCAGCGCAACTTGAACTACGCAGNAATCGCTCTCTGGCTGAGGCNCTATCGAAGCAGCCGGAACCGCTGCCCCTGGAGCAGGCCTTTTCATTTTTTGTCAGCACAATCAGTCNGGGCAAATACCGTGTNACCTGGGAACCGGCGNCCGGCCACTATCTCTATCAACACGCTTTTTCCTTCGCGCAGACAGCAGCCGACANCACCGAAGAAATCGAGGTGGAATACGCTCTGCCCGCCGGCCTAAACAAGACTGACAAATTCTACGGGGATATCGTTGCTTACTACGAACCGGTCTCGGTGGAACTCCAGCTCACCANGGTCCCAGGTCCCGATGCCGCCCTGGTAATCGAATACCAAGGCTGTGCGGACTGGGGCTTTTGCTACCCTCCGCAAAAANTCCGCTACCCGCTGANCCCCTGACAGAGAGCAGAAAAACAGACTAGATCCGGTNATTTGGCCGCGAAAACCCGTGAAAAACCGCCCAATTCCTGCTAAAGTCTGCGAAAATGCGAGCTACGGATCGGAATGATCCTGCCCGCCTCGANCAGATACNNAATTGAGCAGACGAGATGGCTAAAATCCTGGTTTTACACGGACCAAACCTGAATCTTCTCGGACAGCGAGAGCCGCAGATCTACGGCTCCGACTCCCTGCAAGATATCAATGGCCGCTTGCAGCAGCAATGTGCCGCAGCAGGACATGAACTCGATGTCCTTCAAAGCAACTCAGAGGAGGCACTCATCGATCGGGTGCAACAGGCCAGAACCGATGGGACCGCTTTTATGGTGGTTAACTTTGGCGGCTTCACCCACACCAGCATCGCCCTCAGAGATGCCATGCTAGCGGCAGAGATTCCCTGTATCGAGGTGCATCTCTCAAATCTNCATAAACGGGAAGCATTTCGTCACCACTCCTACTTTGCCGACATCGCAGTTGGCAGTATTGTGGGACTGGGGGCGCAGGGTTATGAGCTCGCGCTTCGGGCNGCATTTNAGCGACTGCCGGGTCAACATCTTTCTTGAGAATCACTTCAGGTTTATCCCCCAGGACTTTTTCATGGACATTCGGAAGGTAAAGAAACTTATCGAGCTGTTGGAAACCTCTGACATCGCNGAAATNGAAATCAAGGAAGGAGAGGAAGCNGTTCGNATCAGCCGAANCTCCAGCGTCACGACCACCGTTGTGNCACCGNCCGCAGCCCCTGTCGCTGCNCNGGCACCAAGTCCCGCCGCAGCGGCTGAAGAAAANCCCGCGCCGCAGACCACCTCCCGCCATGTTGTGAGCTCTCCGATGGTAGGAACTTTCTATAGTTCTCCCTCTCCCTCTTCTCCCCCNTTTGTCGAAGTGGGAACNCATGTGAAGGCCGGCGATGTGGTTTGCATTGTCGAGGCAATGAAGATGATGAACCAGATTGAAGCTGAAAAAACAGGTATTATTGAGGCTATTCTAGTGAANGATGGCGAACCAGTAGAGTTTGACCAACCACTGGCCACCATCGTCTAAGTCAGACGTCAATCCGCCTTTACTGTTCTNANAACACTNCAAATCAGAGCNAGAGCGAATGCTNGATAAAGTACTCATAGCGAATCGCGGCGAGATCGCCCTGCGCGTGCTNCGCGCCTGCAAAGAACTGGGCATCCGGACTGTTGCCGTACACTCCACTGCCGATCGTGAACTGATGCATGTCCGATTGTCTGATGAATCTGTCTGCATCGGGCCGCCGAGCGCCTCGGAAAGNTACCTCAACGCCCCAGCAATCATCGCAGCCATGGAGNTAACCGATGCCAATGGCGTGCATCCAGGCTATGGCTTTCTNTCGGAAAACGCGGATTTCGCTGAGCAGGTTGAAAACAGCGGATTTATTTTCATCGGGCCAACCGCAGAAACCATCAGAATGATGGGAGACAAAGTCTCCGCCATCGATGTTATGCGTGACGCGGCAGTTCCCACGGTGCCGGGCTCGAATGGACCTCTGGACGATAACCACGATCGCACTCTGGCACTAGCTAAGAACATCGGCTATCCAGTGATTATCAAAGCAGCGGCTGGCGGCGGCGGTCGTGGTATGCGGGTCGTACACAACGAGGCCGCTTTGCTCAAAGCCATTCATGTCACCCAAACCGAAGCCAAAGCTTTTTTTGGTGATGGGACCGTTTATCTTGAGAAATTTTTGGAGAATCCTCGCCACGTTGAGATCCAGGTCATTGGCGATGGTAAGGGCGAAGCCATCTGTCTCGGGGACAGAGACTGCTCACTCCAGCGCCGACATCAGAAAGTCATTGAGGAAGCACCCGCCCCAGGTATACCGGATGAAATCCGCGCAGCAATTACAAAAACCTGCATACAGGCTTGTAAGGATATGCGCTACCGTGGCGCTGGCACTCTGGAATTTCTCTATGAAGATGAGCACTTTTATTTCATCGAGATGAATACTCGGGTGCAAGTCGAGCACCCGGTGACAGAGATGGTAACTGGTATAGATATTGTTAAAGAGCAGTTACGGATAGCTGCTGGACTACCATTGAGCATCAAGCAGGAAGACATCAGCATCAAGGGCCATTCTTTCGAATGTCGGATCAATGCAGAAGATCCGACAAGCTTTCTGCCAAGCCCAGGTAAGGTGAAACTGTTCCATGCCCCTGGCGGGCCCGGCATGAGGGTAGATTCACATCTCTACTCAGGCTACTCGGTGCCGCCCTTTTACGACTCGCTGGTCGCAAAGCTTATTTCCTATGCCGACTCGCGAGAGCAAGCCCTGGTTCGCATGCAAATCGCGCTCGATGAACTGCTCATTGATGGCATAAGCAGTAATACACCTCTGCACCGTGATCTGGTCAGAGACAGTGAGTTTCAGAAGGGTGGGGTAAACATTCATTATCTAGAACAGAAACTCGAGTCCTGAAACACAGAGCGCCTGCCCAACCCAATGTGGCAACAAATACAAATGACGGTCCGCGCGGAGCATTGCGCGGAACTTGAAGCTCTGTTGCTGGAAGCAGGTGCCAGTTCTGTCACCCTTATGGATGCTGAAGATCAGCCTGTTTTCCAAAGAGAGCCGGGAGCGACACCTCTTTGGAAGACCTCTTCTCTGACGGGTCTGTTTCCCTTGGAACAGAATCTGCAATCTCTGCTCGCAACTTTACAATTTCACCCTCGGGTGCTGAATCGCGACTCACTGCAAATTGAGCCGCTAAAAGAGCAGATGTGGGAAAGGACCTGGATGGAAGATTTTGCCCCAAAACAATACGGTAAGCGCCTGTGGATCTGTCCCAGCTGGCAATCACCACCGGACCCTGAAGCAATCAATATTCTTCTTGATCCCGGGATGGCTTTCGGCACCGGCAGCCATGCCACAACCGCTCTGTGCTTGCGCTGGCTGGAACAAGCCGATCTGCGGGACAAGGCCGTAATTGACTATGGATGTGGCTCAGGAATACTCGCAATCGCTGCAGCACGGCTGGGCGCTGACAAAATCCACGCAGTGGATAATGACCCTCAGGCCATCGCCGCGACCGTCGACAACAGTCTACGCAACGACATCCCGCTACACAAAATCACGGCTTATCTGCCAAAAGCACTGCCGAAACTGAAGGCCGACTTTTTACTGGCAAACATTCTCGCCGAACCTCTGCACGAACTTGCCGATCAGTTTGCAAATCTGGTTAAACCGCAGGGCAAGATCGTGCTCTCAGGGATTCTTGAAGAACAGACAGAGCCTCTGATAGCGCGTTACGGACGTTGGTTTAGCCTCGACAGCCCCATGACTGAAGACGGCTGGGTGAGGTTAAGCGGCTCCCGCAGAGCGTGATAAACGGAGGTTAATGCCCTAGAATTCGAGGCAGATTCTGCGCATTGACCCGCATGACTCGGCAGTGCTCGCTGCATTGACCAGACAGTCCTTTACTTGTCAGCGCAACACCATACTAACTGACCGGATTGATTTGCCCGAACATGGCGTTTCACATTACCCAGTGTCCGTGTTGTAACTCGACTTTCAGCATCAGCGCTCGACTGCTGAACGCGGCGAACGGCAAAGTCCGCTGCGGCTCCTGCTTGTCTGTCTTTCTCGCAGAGCAACAACTCGTTGATAGCGAACCAGCGACAGACGACAGCGAACACAACAACTCCGTATTTGTCGGCCACGCGCCTGAAGACTACTTTGATCCTGCCAGCTTTCTGACCCGCGAAGCGCCGCAGCAACAGCCCATGAACAACCGAGTAGCAACTTCAGAGCCGGGATTGGCTAGGAAGACTGAAGCTGAACTCCGCTCAACTTCTGCGCTGTCGCAGTCATCGGCCAGTCCAGAGTCTGATGATGACCGCGGGCCAGCGGAGGACATCGCAGCCGAATCAGGCTCTGAGAAAGGCCGGGCAGAAGCAATCAAGACATCAGTCACGCTGGCGGAACAAACGAATAAAGCAAGATCTCAGCGCGATTTGNCTGATAAGCTGCCACCCGGCCGTAAGTACGCACTCGAAGCTNCGCGGCTCGCCAATGAATTCCGACCCGATCAGCAGCCCTCCCGAATCCATGTAAAAACTGTTCAGCCTGCCATTGCGCGGCGCAATGCGGCTCTNAACGCACTGGATTTATTCAGGTCCGCTAAGCAAGACAGCATCGACAGCNCTCGAGNCCTGGGCAAACCTTATGNCGTTGAGAGGTCTCCGGAAGCTCATCGCAGAGAAAAANACCTGCTCACAGACACAGTACCTGAGCAGGCCGGAAGCCGAAAAGCGACTG
The DNA here is from genome assembly GCA_002691885.1 of Gammaproteobacteria bacterium. Lineage (GTDB taxonomy): Bacteria > Pseudomonadota > Gammaproteobacteria > Pseudomonadales > Pseudohongiellaceae > UBA9145. The sequence continues at coordinate 26,926 of NZJB01000002.1, read as the reverse complement.
ACCGATCAGTACCATTGGTGTCACAGTCCGCCGTCCNAAACGGCCCGCAGAACACCGCGCAGACTGCTAGCCCCGCAAAGACAGGGAGCGCTGATACAGTCGACAGCCCAGAGAAATTGGCCCCTGAAGTGGGCCCGTCTCTAGCCCCTCTGAAACCGGAAAAGTTGGAGCGTATTGACACAGCGGCAACGTCTTTTTCTGATGCCGTGACGGAACAGAACGCTGACGCCCAAAACAGCAGCGGTGCAATTCGGGCTCGGGCGCTAAAAATGAAGTTCAAAGATGATCAGGCGCTGGAGCAGCTTGCCACTGAAGATCTGGCAAGCCTGCAATACGTGGCTACGCCAGTTGAACTGCACAGTGATTTCCCTACGCGCTGGGGCGGAACACTGACATTGCTGCTGACAGCCAGTCTGCTTGGCATGAGTATTGTCGGACAGCATCTGTGGCGAAATCAGGAACACTACAGCCAGCAGGTACGCTGGCGTCCGCTATTGGAGTGGGTCTGCGCCAACCGCGGCTGCGATCTGCCGCTTTACGAAGATTTGCCGGCAATCGAACCTTCCGATCTTTTCGTCAGAAGTCATCCGAATCGTGCTGACGCCATCATGGTTCAGGTGCAGATACGCAACACAGCGCCGTTTGAGCAGGCGTTCCCGGTTATGATTGTGGGTTTTAACACAGCAGACAATGACCTGATCGCACTGAGGGAGTTTTCACCGGCGGAATATCTGCAGGGCGAGCTTCCCGAGTCAGCCACGATGCCCGTTATGGCACCCGTACCGATAAATCTGGCACTGATGGACCCTGGGGAGGATGCGGTAAATTACACGCTGGCTTTTCGGCGCCCCTGAGCGGCGAAGGTAGTCGAACCCCCGAGATGCGCCGTTCAAGATCGGACCCGCGGCTGCATCACAGGCTCCGTCTTCAGTACTCCCTTCCCCAGGCCTCTTTCCTCCTCCAAAAGGCAAGCGTATGATTATCGGGCCGTTAGCTGAGTCGCAATTCCGACTCGTGGGCAACCCGCGCCGAGAGTCCGCATGAATCAAATAGGTCCCTACAAGCTTAAGAATAATCTGTTCCTTGCGCCGATGGTCGGTGTCAGTGATACACCGTTTCGCGAGATTTGTAGCGAGCAAGGCGCAGGCTTGACTGTTGGCGAAATGCTGACCTGCAACAAGGATCTGTGGCACAACGAACGCAACCGGCTGAAACAAATTAAACCCCGCATACTGGGCCCTCAGGTGGTGCAGATTGCAGGCTCTGATCCTTTCCTGATGGCAGAGGCAGCTCAGCTCAATGAAGCCATGGGTGCTAATGCCATTGATATCAACATGGGGTGTCCCGCCAAAAAAGTGCTGAAAAAAGCAGCAGGGTCTGCCTTGCTTAAGGACACAGGCCTGGTTGAATCGATTCTCAAATCGGTGGTAAGCGCGGTGGACATCCCCGTCACCCTGAAAATCCGCACCGGTTGGTGCCCTGAAACACGCAATGGACCTCTGGTGGCCCGAATTGCCGAAGACGCTGGCGTCCAACTCCTGACAGTCCACGGACGCACGCGTGCCGATCGTTTTAAAGGCGAAGCGGAATACGACACGATTGCCGAGATTAAACAGGCAGTCACGATACCGATCATTGCCAACGGGGATATCGACACACCACAAAAAGCCGCACGCGTTTTAGCCTATACTCAAGCCGACGGCNTCATGATCGGGCGTGCAGCTCNGGGGCGGCCCTGGCTNTTCAAGGAAATTGCCTGCTACCNAGCAACCGGCGCAGATAACTTTGTTACTTCCCTTCCCGAGAAAGCCAGAGTAATTCANTCTCATTTAAAAAANATGCACACNTTCTATGGCAAAGTAAAAGGGGTGTGGTACGCTCGAAAGCATGTCGCTGGATACCTAAGTGGNTTGCCGGCGGCNNAAGAATTCATGNCCGANTTCAACGCCTCTGATTCGGGACAGCAACAATTAGCACTCATCGAACACTACTTTGATTGCCTGATGCAGCAAANAGACGGAGCCATCGCCGCATGAACAAATTGGACGGAGCAATCGCGNTATCAAGTTTCGCCNTCTCAGAAACTGATAAGCGCTTCAGCCATACGCCCCANCCTTCNCATGATACCCCTGCTCAGGAATCTACGCTTCGCNGTCAGGTTGAAAAGTCTCTNCAGCGCTATTTCACTCAGCTTGANAATGAACCGGTTACAGATCTNCACCGTCTGGTGATGTCGGAAGTAGAAGNGCCTNTGCTCGAGGCCGTCATGCGCTNTACCGGAAATAATCAAAGCAAGGCTTCTATCATGCTGGGTTTGAACCGTGGTACGCTNCGNTCGAAGNTNAAACTCTACGGCATGCTNTAACACGCTGCCAAGCCAACCTACCGCCAACCAACTTAGATCAGCATAACCTATGAGCACAGTTGACTCTGTAGTCGTTCATCGGGCGTTAATCAGCGTATCCGACAAGACCGGCATCACGGAATTTGCCCAATCACTTCATGAACTGAACATCGAGATACTGTCCACCGGAGGAACCTATCGATTGCTGACGGAATCGGGCATCCCGGCCGTGGAGATCTCCGACTACACTGGCTTCCCGGAAATGATGGANGGTCGGGTGAAAACCCTGCACCCCAAAGTTCACGGCGGGATCCTGGGCAGGCGGGACCAGGACGAGGCAGTCATGTCCGAACAAGATATTCCGCCCATAGACCTGGTTGTGGTTAATCTATANNCATTCGAGGCCACTGTGGCTAAGCCTGACTGTGATCTACAGACAGCAATCGAAAACATCGATATCGGCGGACCCACTATGCTTCGAGCTGCCGCTAAGAATAACCGGTTCGTAGCGGTCGTGGTCAATCCGGAGGACTACGCTCCGGTGCTGAAGCAACTGAAAAACAACACATGCTGTCTCAACCAAATAATTCGCTTTGATCTGGCCGTCAAAGCCTACGAACACACGGCAGCCTACGACGGTGCCATTGCCAGTTATCTCGGCGCGCGAGGGGCTGACGGGACATCTCATGAATCACCCTATCCCCGCACCTTTAATTGTCAGTTCATTAAAAAGCAGGACATGAGATACGGCGAAAATCCTCATCAAAGCGCAGCATTTTACGTAGAGCGCGGGACCGCCGAAACTAGCGTGAGCACTGCCATCCAACTGCAGGGGAAAGCGCTCTCTTACAACAACATTGCGGATACCGATGCAGCAATGGAGTGCGTCAAGAGTTTCTCCGAACCGGCATGCGTTATCGTCAAACATGCAAATCCCTGTGGGGTTGCNATNGCCGCCAGCACCCAGGAAGCTTATGAACTCGCATTTCAGACCGACCCTACTTCGGCGTTTGGCGGCATCATCGCGCTGAACCGCGAACTTGACGAGAGCACAGCCAGACGCATTATCGAACAGCAGTTCACCGAGGTCATTATCGCGCCGAGCGTTTCNCAGGCCGCGATGGCAGTNACTGCTGAAAAGAAAAATGTCCGTGTCCTNAGTTGCGGCCAGTGGTTGCAAAATCGCGCATCAGATCTGGATTATAAACGGGTGAATGGTGGCCTATTGGTTCAGGACAGAGACATTCACCAGATCAGCGAAACGGATCTGACGGTCGTCAGCAAGCGTCAGCCTGATGCCGCCGAGATTCAGGACCTGATGTTTGCCTGGTCCGTTGCCCAGTTTGTCAAATCCAACGCCATTGTTTACTGCAAAAACCAGCAGACCATCGGAATTGGCGCGGGCCAGATGAGCAGAGTCTACAGCGCCAAAATCGCAGGCATCAAAGCGGCAGANGAAGGGCTGGAGGTGCCGGGCTCGGTCGTGGCTTCTGACGCCTTCTTCCCCTTCAGAGACGGGATTGATGCCGCAGCCGCGGCAGGCATCACAGCAGTCATTCAGCCCGGAGGGTCTATGCGAGATGATGAAGTGATTGCAGCTGCCGATGAAGCAGGCATGGCAATGGTCTTTACAGGCATCAGACACTTCAGACACTAACAGCAAGACCAGTGGGCGCGCACGAACTCTTCAATCACGGAACCCTGCCATTATGAACATTCTTGTTATCGGCTCTGGCGGCAGAGAACATGCTCTGGCCTGGAAATGTGCACAGGCAAACCAGGTCACCAATGTCTATGTCGCTCCAGGCAACGCCGGCACCAGCCGCGAGATGAAAGTGAAGAACATCGCTATAGACATTTTGGACTTCCCCGCCCTAGCGCAGTTTGCTGAAGAAAATCAGGCATTCCTGACTATTGTGGGACCTGAGGCGCCTTTGGTAGAGGGTATTGTTGACTTTTTCCAAGAGAAGGGACTGGCCTGTTTTGGACCATCGCGGGCCGCGGCCCAACTAGAAGGCTCCAAAGCTTTTACCAAGGAATTCCTTAAACGCCACAGCATTCCGACCGCTGCCTTTGAAACCTTCACTGACTCTGCCTCCGCCGTCTCCTATGTGCAGACTCGCGGAGCGCCGATCGTGATAAAGGCAGACGGACTGGCAGCCGGCAAAGGTGTGATTGTTGCGGAAACTGAAGCACGGGCCATCGCTGCCGTTGAAGACATGCTTCAGGGTAATAAATATGGCGATGCCGGCCATCGCGTGGTCATCGAGGATTTCCTCGTTGGCGAGGAAGCCAGCTTCATTGCCATGGTAGACGGCGAAAATATTCTGCCGATGGCGACCTCTCAGGATCACAAGGCGCGGGACAACGGTGACCAGGGACCCAACACCGGGGGCATGGGCGCCTATTCACCGGCACCCGTGGTCAGTAATTCTGTTCATGAGCGGATCATGGAAGAGGTCATTCGTCCGACCGTCGCAGGCATGATGCGTGACGGCCACCCCTACGTCGGTTTTCTCTACGCAGGACTCATGATTGACCAGGATGGCAACCCCAGCGTAGTGGAATTCAATTGCCGCTTTGGAGATCCGGAAGCCCAGCCGGTAATGATGCGGCTACAGTCTGACCTTACTGAGCTTTGCCAGCTGGCTCTGGCCGGCCAGCTCCACTCAGCGAAGGCACACTGGAACGAGCAGCCCGCTGTGGGTGTCGTTCTGGCGGCTGAGGGCTATCCTGATAATTATAAAAAGGGCGCCGTCATTGAGGGGCTTGATGCGCAGCACAGCGACTCACAGAAGATCTTCCACGCTGGCACCCGAGAGGAAAACGGCCAGGTGCTGACAAACGGAGGTCGCGTACTCTGCGCCGCAGCCTTGGGACAATCAGTGGCTGCAGCCCAGCGTTCCGCCTATGAGCTGGCTGCCGGCATAAGCTGGGAGAATATCTACTTCCGCACAGACATTGCTTACCGGGCCATAGCGCGCGAGAATGACTGAATGATTAGAAGCCCTTTAAATTTCCTTGACAGCGCTCTGGTTCAGTTTGATCAGGCACTCCGCACTTGTGTTCCCGGCAGCACCCTGTCACAGCGGCCCTCTCCCGCCAGCTCGCTGGATCAACCGGAGCTGTCAGAAACTGAACGTCAACATGCCGCAGGCCTAATGCGCATCAATCATACCGGGGAAGTTTGCGCTCAGGCGCTCTACGCGGGGCAGGCCAGCACAGCCAAGCTTGAGCAAGTTCGAGAGTCCATGGATGAGGCCGCCGCCGAGGAAAGAGATCATCTGGCTTGGTGCGAAACGCGGCTGTCGGAACTGCAGAGCCGGCCTTCCCTGCTTAACCCCCTCTGGTACGCCATGTCGTTCGGACTGGGCGCTGCCGCTGGGCTGGCGGGAGACAAATGGAGCTTGGGCTTTGTGGCCGAAACTGAAAAGCAGGTTTGCGAGCACTTGGAAGCACATCTGGATAAGCTCCCTGAAGGGGATCACCGTAGCAAAGCCGTCCTGACTCAGATGATTCAGGACGAGCGTCACCACGGCGAGAAGGCAACGCAGGCCGGTGGTGCACCACTGCCGCTTCCCGTCAGGCAAGCCATGCTCGGCATGTCGCAAATCATGAAGCGAACTACCTATCGGGTGTGAGCTGATAGCCTGGCTGGCTAGGCCTCGACGATTTCGAAGTCATGGGTGATTTTGACACCGCCACTTTTCAGCATGATTGATGCGGAACAGTACTTGTCTGCGGACAGTTCGACCGCGCGCTTTACCTGAGCCTCATTGAGTGCCTTCCCCGTCACCACAAAATGGAGGTGGATAGACTCAAACACAGCAGGCGTTGCATCGACCCTGGAGGCTTCGATTTCCGCCTCGCAGGCAGTGACCTCTTGACGCGCTTTCTTCAGGATGGTCACCACATCATAAGATGAGCAACTGCCCACGCCCAGCGCCATCAGCTCCATGGGGCGCATCCCGAGGTTACGCCCTCCGCTTTCGGGCGCCCCATCCAGCACGATGCCGTGGCCGGAGCCGGACTCTGCGACAAACATGACATCTTGAACCCATCTGATTCTTCCTTTCATATCACCTCTCCAATGATTTGATCTGTCTTACCACACGGCGACAGGCGCCTGTGCGGCAGCCCAAAGACTAGCTGCCAGGGAACAGCTCCCTAAGTTTGGCACCCGGCTGTTCTGATCGCATCAGCGACTCACCGATGAGAAAACCAAAAATACCGTTTCTGTGCATCATCGCGACGTCCTCCGAACTGTGAATTCCGCTTTCAGTAATCACTAGACGATCGTCCGAGAGTCCCGCAGCCAGATCGATACTGGTTTGCAGACTGGTAGTAAAGGTGTGCAGATCACGGTTATTGATGCCAATNAAATCCGTATCGAGCTCCAGAGCAATCTCCAGCTCGGCATTGTTATGCACCTCAACCAAAACATCGAGTGACAACTCTCCGGCATAGACTGCTAGTTCCCGAAGCTGAGAGGCATCAAGGGCGGCGACAATCAGGAGCACGCAGTCCGCTCCGAGGGCGCGGGATTCGGCAATCTGGTAAGGGTCAATCATAAAATCCTTGCGAATGACCGGTAGCTTACAGGCGGCACGCGCTTGCTGCAGAAANGCATCGGCGCCCTGGAAGTACTTTTCGTCTGTCAGCACAGACAGNCAAGTTGCACCATGCTCTGCGTAGTCTACAGCNTGTCTTGCTGGATCAAAGTCTTGCCTGATCAGACCCTTGGACGGTGAAGCCTTTTTGATTTCAGCTATCACGGCCGATTTGCTTTCGGCGATTCTGGCACGCATTGCCGCGGAGAACCCNCGGACCGGCNGCGCCTGCGAGATCGCCACGTCCAGCTNGCTCAGGCTACGCTGACGTTTCGCGATAGCCAGCTCTGCTGCCTTGGTTTCAAGGATCTGCTCAAGAATAGTCATGAATTCAGGAGCACTGACTCTGGGTAAAAGTCACGAGCGCCTCAAGTTTAGCCAGTGCTTCTCCGCCTGCAAGCACTGATTTTGCCATCTTCACNCCTTCAACCAGANTGCTGGTCAANTGAGCCGCATAGATTGCTGCGCCCGCGTTCAGCGCCACGATGTCGCCCGCAGCCCTGTGCGAATAGTCAAGCGCCTGTTTAAGAAGCTCTAGGCTTTCAGCTGCACTGTTTACCTGCANCGCCGTGAAATCTGCCTGCCTGTCNATGCCAAAGTCTTCGGGACTGACTNGATAGAAGCTGANTTCGCCCTCTTTNAGCTCACCCACCTGCGTATCCGNGCTGATACTGATTTCATCAAGACCATCTTCAGACGCCACAACCAGCACGTGCCTGCTGCCCAGGCCTTTCAGCGTCTCAAGAATCGTCGGTATCCACTGCGCATCAAAAACGCCCATAATTTGATTGGGCGCGCCAGCCGGATTGGTCAGCGGACCGAGGAGATTAAAGACCGTGCGCACGCCAATTTCCCGGCGAGCGGGAATCACATGTTTCATCGCACTGTGGTGGGCCGGAGCAAACATGAAACCCACGCCGACACGATCGATACAGTGACCAACCTGCTCAGCACCCAATGACAGGTTAACTCCGGCCGCTTCAAGGACGTCTGCGCTGCCGCTTTTACTAGTGGCCCCGCGATTACCGTGTTTGGCAACCTTCGCGCCCGCAGTTGCTGCCACCAGCGCCGAAGCGGTGGACACGTTGAATTTGTTAGAACCGCTGCCTCCGGTTCCGCAGGTATCCACCAGATGGCTATGATCTGACACGTTAACCAGGGTCGCAAGCTCGCGCATTACTGACGCGCCGCCGAGCAATTCAGCTGGCCGCACACCTTTCATTTGCAGACCTACCAGAAATGCCGCGTTTTGCGCATCAGTGCTGGCTCCGGACATGATCAGCCGCATGACAGAACTCATTTCTTCGCTGTTGAGATCCCCACCACCGGTGACGCGTTTTATCGCACTGACTAGTTCCACGACGTTCTTTTCACCCGTAAATATCCTTTAATAGTTGGCTTGCCCCGACCCGGCTGGAAGCTAGGCTTGCAGAAAATTTTTCAGCAGCTGATGTCCATGCTCGCTCATAATGGATTCCGGATGGAATTGGACACCTTCTACTGCAAGAGATTTATGACGCACCGCCATGATCTCTTCCAGATTTCCGTTCTCATCTTCCGTCCAGGCGGTGATTTCAAGAGATTCCGGCAGGGTCGCTTTGTCTATCACCAGAGAATGATATCGCGTGGCCGTCAGCGGATTGGCCAAACCCCGGAACACACCGGTCGCCTGATGGTGGATCGGAGACAGCTTTCCATGCATGACCTTGCCGGCGCGGATGATGCGCCCACCGAAGGCCTGACCGATACTCTGATGTCCTAGGCAAATACCCAGAATCGGCATTTTTACCGCAAAGCGCTCAACCACCGCCAGCGAGATCCCTGCCTGATCCGGTGTGCAGGGCCCCGGCGACAGGACAATCTGTTCCGGGGCCATCGCTTCGATCTCTTCAAGCGAAATCGCATCATTCCGACACACCTGAACCTCTGCTCCGAGCTCACCCAGAAACTGCACCACGTTGTAGGTGAAGGAATCGTAGTTGTCGATCATCAACAGCATAGCGGAACGGTGGCACGGGTCTAATCTCAGGACGACATCATAGCAGTCCAGCCCAAAGCTGTCTTGATCCCTTGAATGACCTTTTGATTGTTCTCTCGATTGATCTCCACACGCCGCCTGCACGTACTTCCAGTTCAGCTCCGGAGCACGATTGCATGACTGCACAAGCCTCACTGATGTGGTTCCGCCAGGACCTGCGACTGCGGGACAATCCGGCACTGACCGCGGCAACCAACAGCGGTCCGATCCTGCCAGTTTATATTCTCGATGACACCAATTCAGCGCCATGGCAACTCGGCGCTGCCAGCCGCTGGTGGCTGCATCAGTCGCTCAACGCACTAAATGCTCAACTGAACGACCGGCTGATGATGCTGCGCGGTGACCCTCGCAAACTCATTCCTGCACTTGCAGCCGATTACGGCATCGAGAAAATTTTCTGGAATCGGTGCTATGAACCCTGGCGCAGTCAAAGAGACAGCGAACTCAAACAGACGCTCAAAGGATCAGGCCTCAGCGTCAGCAGCAGCAACGCTTCTTTGTTAATAGAGCCCTGGCTCAANCTCAAGGACGATGGCACACCCTACAAAGTCTTCACCCCGTATTATAAAAAGGCGTTAAGCAAGGGAATCAATCTGGATCCGGTTTTGTCGGTCGAGCCCACACCGGAGTTCATCCCGGCGGAACTGGCTGCCAACCGGCTCGATGCTCTGGAGCTGATGCCGGCCGTTGAGTGGCACAGCGGCTTTGCNGACGTTTTTACGCCCGGCGAAGCAGGCGCCGAGCAACAGCTGGCGCATTTTCTGGAACACGGCATCAGCAATTATCAACAGGGCAGAGATTTCCCGGCGCTGGAATCTGTCTCAAGGCTGTCACCCCACATCCACTTTGGCGAAATAGCGCCACACCGGATCTACAAGGAAAGTCTGGAGTTCGGCAGACTCGGCGGCGTTGAGAGCGAAAGCGAGCATTTCGGCCGGGAATTGGTCTGGCGGGAATTTTCCTACAGCTTGCTGCACTATTTCCCATCGCTTACTGAAAACAATATGAACCGGAACTTCGATCATTTCCCATGGCTAAAAGATAAGTCTTTGCTCCGATGCTGGCAAACGGGACAAACTGGCTATCCATTGGTGGATGCTGGCATGCGCGAACTGTGGCAGACCGGCTACATGCACAATCGCGTGCGCATGATTGTTGGCTCTTTCCTGGTCAAGAATTTAATGCAGGACTGGCGGGAAGGTGCCCGCTGGTTCTGGGATCGCCTTTTGGACGCTGATCTGGCCAGCAACACGGCGAGCTGGCAATGGGTCGCAGGCTGTGGTGCCGATGCCGCACCCTACTTCCGGATCTTCAACCCGATCAGTCAGTCGGAGAAATTCAAAGCAGCACCCTACATCAGGCGCTTTGTGCCCGAACTGGCTCAGCTGGATGACAAACACATCCACGAACCCTCAGCTGCTCCGGAGTTAATCCTCGCTGCAGCAGGCGTTAANNTGGGCGAGAATTATCCTGAGCCTNTNGTGGGTTTAAAAGCCTCAAGAGATAAAGCGCTGGAAGCNTACCAGCAGCTTAAGGTTAGGAATCAAGCCTGAGTCCCTGCTGTGCAAGCTGAAGAGCACGGATGATTGCCCGAGCCTTGTTTTGCGTTTCTTCCCATTCCGATTCTGGCTGAGAGTCAGCCACAATGCCCGCCCCTGCCTGCACATGGAGTACCCCATCCTTGATTACCGCTGTGCGGATCGCAATAGCCATATCCATATTCTCATTCCAACCCAGATAACCCATGGCACCGCCATAGATACCCCGCTTTTGCGGCTCAAGCTCATCAATGATTTCCATTGCACGCACCTTGGGCGCNCCGCTGAGAGTCCCCACGGGCAGCGTCGACTTGAGCACATCGAAGGCTGAGCAATCGTCACGGATTTCGCTCTCCACAATGGAGGCAATGTGCATGACATGTGAGTAACGCTCGACAAACATCTTGCGCGGGACTGTCACACTGCCGGTCTTGGAGACTCTGCCNGAATCATTGCGACTGAGGTCAATCAGCATCAGATGCTCAGCCAGCTCCTTTTCGTCTGCTAGCAGTTCCGCCTCAAGCGCCTGATCTTCCTCTTCAGTTGCGCCGCGCTTGCGGGTGCCNGCCAGCGGTCGCACAGTGATCCTGCCGTTTTCGACCCGGGCCAAAATCTCAGGGGATGCGCTGACCACGTGATGATCACCAAGATCAAAAAACACCATATAGGGAGACGGATTCAGAAACCTTAGCGCCCGGTAGACGTCAAGCGGATCTCCGCTGAACGCAGTAGACATCCGCTGCGCCAGCACCACCTGCATCACATCCCCCGCGAGAATGTACTCCTTGATGCGCTCAACGGCAGCACTGAAGTCTTCCTCCGCAAAATGCAGTTGGTAGTCTGCGGACACCGTTTGCATCTCAGACTGGGCGGGAAANCGCACCGGTTTGTGAAGCCGGCTCGACAGTTCATNCAGGCGCGNCTGAGCCGCATCAAAGGCTNCGGCTTCATTCGGATCAACATGGATGACAAAGGAAATGGTACCGCGCAGATTGTCGAACACGACGACCTCTTCGGACACCATCAACANAATATCGGGCGTGCAGATATCGTCCGTACCCTTCGCCGCTCCCATACTGGTTTCCACGNAACGTACGGTGTCATAGCTGAAGTAACCGACCAGNCCGCCGGCAAAACGCTGGCCGCCCGGCGTTGGCGCAACATNAAAGCGAGACTTGAACTCATTGACGAATTCGAAAGGGTCCTCGCACTGATGCTCTTCNATGNCTTCGCTGTCCGCCTCCACCGTCACCACTGAACCGCGCACCCGGATCACGGTTCGGCAAGGCAGNCCGATGATGGANTAGCGTCCCCATTTTTCACCACCCTGAACCGACTCGAAAAAATAGCTGTGGGTGCCTCTGCCCAGCTTGAGATAAATACTCAGCGGCGTCTCGGTATCCGCCAGAACTTCGCGGACAACNGGAATCCGATTGTATCCTTCGCTGGCGAGTGACTCGAATTGCTCCCGATTCATTGGCTTTTCTCGGCTCGGCTGTCAGTGCTGCTCACCGGAGACCTGACCGAGCTCCGCGCGCATCGCTGCGATTGTCTTGCCGTAGTCATCGCTGTGAAAGATCGCTGAGCCAGCCACGAACATGTCGGCTCCTGCCGAGGCAATTTTGCGGATATTACTCACGCCAACACCGCCGTCGACTTCGAGACGAATCGGATAGCCCGATTCGTCAATTAGCTTGCGCACCTTTGCCAATTTTTTCAGAGTAGATGGAATAAAGTTCTGTCCGCCAAAGCCCGGATTAACAGACATCAGTAAGATGACATCGATCTTTTCTNTGAGATACTCAAGACAATNCACAGGCGTTCCCGGATTGAATACCAGNCCAGACTGACAGCCCTGATCCCGAACCAGCTGCAGTGAGCGGTCCACATGAGCGGTCGCCTCCGGATGGAAACTNATGTAGGAAGCCCCCGCCTTCGCAAAATCGACAANCAACTGATCCACCGGCGTCACCATCAGATGCACATCAATCGGCGCTTCTATTCCATAATTCCGAAGGGCNTTNCATACCATGGGCCCAATGGTCAAGTTGGGCACATAGTGGTTGTCCATGACATCAAAATGAATGACATCAGCGCCCGCGTCGAGCACACTGTCAACCTCCTCTCCGAGACGGGCAAAGTCTGCTGACAGTACCGATGGTGCGATNAGATAATCTTTCATCAGGAAAGCCTGTAACNTAGNGCAGTGTGTGAAGTNNCNATTCTAGCGCGCTGNGTCAAGTGTGTCAGGCGCGAATCTTCCGAAACCCGCAGACTGCTTCATAAGCACTGCGAATTGCCGTGAGTTTTTCGGCTGCACTCTTCANNGCTTCCTCAGANAGGTTTTTTTCTTGCACGAGTTTATCTGGATGGTAACGCGACATGAGCCGGAGGTAGGCGCGGCGAATATCTCTGTCTTCAGCGTCTGGCTGAAGCTGGAGGGTATGGTANGCATTACGAAGAAAGCCGCGGCCATGCTGCGGGTTAAAATCTGCTTCCAGATGGGTCGCTTTGCAGACATCCAGAAACTCAGCCTTACTGAAGCCAAGCGCTTCAGCCAAGTCGCGCAGCAACATTTTTTCCTTGAGGCGAATACCGCCCTTCACGAAACAAAGCCGACACTGTACCTGCAGGAAAAGATTGCCCAGTGAACTGCGCTGTTTGATACAGCTGTTCAGCTCCAAGACAAAAGGCATCACGTCAGTGTCCATCTGCTTGCCCAACTCGAAATTATCAATCGCTTCCTGTCTGTCCGAGCCATTCAGATCAAGCAGCTGCATGACTGAAGTGGCGTACTGTATTTCACCGTCCACAACCAGGCCATCCAGCTTGGCCAGCTTGCCCATCACCACGAACATAGTGCGATTGAAAATTCGCTGCGTGCGCCCACCATCGGGAATTCGCGCTTCCGGAGATGTGCCTGCTAGCCGGTCACTAATTGCCTGCNTATAAGCGCGATGTTTGAATTGAGCAATCATNTCGCGTCCTNGCCGGAAGCTGTATACNGCTCCTGGACTTCCTGCAGTCTTTCAGGTGTCCCAACATCAACCCAGACCCCGCTATGGATTTCGCCACTGACTTTATTTNTCGACATNGCCTGCTGCAGCAACGGAATCACGGACATTGGCTGGATAGGCAATCCTGCAAACAGATTTCTGTGCATCACGCTAATCCCNCTGAAGGTTAGCCTTTCCCCNTCGGCCTCCGGGTCTTCATGAACGCGCCCCCGATCGTCGATATAAAAATCNCCCNGAGGGTTATGTTCTGCATTCCTGACGAGCACCAGATGCGCCAGCCGATCGACGCCGTCAACCGGCTGCAGCGGTGCGAAAGCAAAATCCGACCAGACATCGGCATTCACCACAATGAAACTTTCGTCCTGAAGTTTGGGCAGGGATTTGATGATGCCCCCTGCNGTTTCCAGCTGAATGGGTTCGCGTGAGTAGGTAATTTTGANACCGAGGGTAGAGCCATCACCCAGATGATCTTCAATCATCCGGCCGAGATAAAAGTGGTTGATGACAAATTCAGTCACACCAGCGTCTTTTAGACGTTCTATCTGATGTTCGATGAGAGGTTTGCCCCCAACCTCCAGNAGAGGTTTAGGTAAATTCGCGGTCAGTGGTTGCATACGCTTNCCCAGGCCTGCCGCCAGTATCATTGCCCGCATGGTTCTCCTAGCTGGCTGACTTCGGGAGCCGCTGGTTCGCAACGGGCAATGCCCTGCGATTAAACCACTCCACAAAATCTCCCAATTCAGGGTATTGCCTGCTGACCTCCNAAAAGTATTGNANTACCAATGGTNTATCGGCCAAATACTGGGATTTATTATCCCGGAGGCTGAGCCTGCAAAAGATACCCATGACCTTGAGATGCCGCTGCAGCCCCATCAGATCAAAGTCGCGCAAAAATTGTGCCTCACTGACTTCAGCCAGCAAGCCATCAGCCCGGGCCGACTGCCAGTAGGCCAGCGCCCAGTGAGTGACTGTCTCCGGTTCCCAGCGTAGGTAGCAGTCTCGGAGCAGAGAAACAACGTCGTAGCTGTANGGTCCATGCACCGCNTCCTGAAAATCAATCACCCCGAGCGCCGGAACGGCTGAATCATCGAGTAGCATCAAGTTCCGGGAGTGGAAATCCCGATGCACCATCACCATCGGCTGGCTCAGCGCTGCCTCCTCCAGAAAATGCATCGCCTGATCGATCAAAGCATGCTCAGGAACGCTCAATTCCAGCCCAAGAAAAGCCGCGCAGAACCACTCGGTGAACAGATTCATCTCCGCCCGGAGCTGATCTCTGTCATATGGGTCAAGTCTCTTTTTTTCGGGACTGCGCTGAATCAACAACAAGGTTTGTAATGCGCCCTGGTAGATCGCTCCTGCCCGCCCTATCTCACCGTTGGATTGAAGCCTGCTGAGCGTCGGCAGTAGCTGCCTNTCTCCAAAATCCTCCAGCAGCAGAAACCCNCGATTCAGGTCTGAAGCGAAAATTTCCGGCGCCTGCACGCCCGCGGNCCGAAGCATNTGGCANACCTTGATAAAGGCAGACGAATTTTCATGCTGCGGCGGNGCATCCACTGCAATGTAGCTATGATCCTGCCAGCTTGCGCGAAAATAACGACGGAAGCTGGCATCACCACTGACCATGGACAGCGGCGGCGCCGAACTACCGACGGGGACCATGAGGGCCTGGCAGATCCATTGCTTAAGCATCGATTCCCGAGATGACGGCTCTGAACTGGACATAGTAGGCAATACACTGCAGCTTGCAGCGCCTTNAACAGNATTATCCGAAGGAGTTAANTTCCCAGTGAATTATCGTCTATAATCGTGNTTTGGGCACTAACTGCTGNCTGACCTACTAAGTCGGTTTGATCGGCAATAAATTTACTCTTGTAGCCTCACCACTTGACCCAGTCTGACAATAATCGCCCAAACCTTCGGCACAGCGCAGCACCGCTGACGGCCCTGCANCAAGCGGGCGCCCTGTCNCTCGGCGTCGGGCTGATACTGGCCGCTCCGTCCCCTGCCTTGTCACAGCTCGCCCAGTTTAACTGCCTCTCCAATANCAATGGGGACGGCTGGGTCTGTGAAACNACTCAACCCGGCGCACCAATCAACACCGCGAACGGAAGTAATCAGTACAACAGCGACCGCGCTGTTCTGCCGGGCCCAGCGCCAGTGCGAACAGAGCCGCCCGCGACTGTCAGCCAGACCGAAGCGCAGCCCATCCGGGTACCTGACGTTCAGCCACAAGCTGAGCAAACGTTGCCCACCAGCGCAGCCAGCCCAGAGCCCGGGCTAATGACGGACGCTGAAACATCAAATCTGTTAAATGAAGCGGTGGTCGCCCCGCGCTCACAGTACCCGATGGACTGGATGCCCCGGNAAGCCATGACNCNGGCACAGCGCGACNCCCTNGCNCCNAGTTGTTGCGGCAGCTTCGTTGATCCTGCTGCAGAACTTTTCGCCGGCAGAGCTGACCCTGACGATTCAGAAACGCTGTTTCGCTCCGAATCTGGTCTCTCCCAGCTCTCGCAGAATTTCATCAGCATCGACGGCAATGTGATTGTTCAGCAAGGGGCTCGCACCATCGAAAACAACCTGGCCACCAGCATCAACCGGTCCGAGAACACCGTGCTGATGGATGGCGATATCATTTTCCGCGAACCCGCGCTGATGCTGCGAGGCAACTCCGCCTTCATTGACAGCGATGACCAGCTCAATCGCATCGAAACCGCCCAGTACGTTCTGCACGACTTCGGCGCTCACGGCACTGCAAGCAGCGTTGTTTACAGCAGCACTAGCGGCCAGGTTGCCATAGAAAACGGTGAATTCAGTCGCTGCGAACCGGGCAACGAATTCTGGGTCCTCAGTGCAGACTCCATTGTGCTGGATCAGGAAAACAATCGCGGCTACGCCAGAAAGGCCAGCATCCGGGTCCGCGACTTTCCGATTTTCTACTATCCGTTTACCCTGCCCTTCCCTCTGGGAGAAGCGCGCGCTTCCGGTTTACTGCCCCCGAGTATCGGCTCGACCCGCACCGGCGGGTTCGATTATGAACAGCCTTACTACCTGAACCTCGCGCCCAATTACGACGCGACAATCTCTCCGAGATTGCTGTCAGATCGCGGCGTCATGTTGGGCACGGAATTCCGCTATCTTGCCGGCTGGTCCATGAATACCCTCAATCTGTCAGGCCTTTCCGGAGACAAGATGTTCAATCCGGACCTGAGCGACCATCGTCTCTCGAACTCACCCCAAACTGAGAATCGATGGTTCGTCGGGTTCAAACATCAGGGCACTGTGGGGCGCTATCTTTCCACCTATGTCGACTTCAATAAGGTAAGCGATGATGACTATTTCTATGACCTTGGCGGGACAGGTCTGAATGTTGCGAGCCGCAACCACCTCAACCAGCAAGGTATGGTGAACTTTACTTCCAGCCTGCTGCGAGCCAGACTCAACGTTCAGCGAATCCAGCTCATTGACCCCTTCATTAACAGGGAAAATATCTACAAGCCCTACGACCGGCTGCCTCAATTTTCCTTTAACACCGACGCCGTCCTACCCCTGGGCTTCGGGCTTGCTCTCAAGGGCGAACTCACCGGTTTCGACCGCGAACTCGACGAAGCCAGACTGACACCCGGCCTAATTGAGCGTGGCGCTCTGGTGACCGGCGAGCGGGCCACTCTGGAACCCAGGCTCAGTTGGTCAACTCTATCGCCTGGCTGGTTTGTGCGGGCGAACGCCTCTTATCAGCACACGCAATATCAGCTGGAAAACCAGGCAAACGGCACACTGGAGAATCCCGAACTCGGTATTCCAGTTTACAGCCTGGACGCTGGCCTGTTCTTCGACCACAAGCTACCGCAGGGAGGTAAGCAAACGCTGGAGCCAAGGATTTTCTATCTCTACAGCGAGTTCGAGGACCAGTCTGAGATTCCTGTTTTTGACTCTTCAGAGCTGAATTTCAGTTTTTCTCAGCTGTTCCGGGAAGATCGCTTTTCCGGAGGCGACCGGACTTCCAATGCCAATCAGGTAACACTGGCAATCACCAGCCGCGTGCTGAACGCAAATGGCGAGGAGCGCTTTCGTGCCAGCCTCGGGCAGGCACTATACTTTGAAGATCGTCTGGTCAGCCTGTCGAATCCTCTGCGTAACTGGGATCACCGCTATGCACCACTGGCGGATCAGTCAGCCTACGTCGGCGAAGTGGCCATGAGACTCGGTCAGCGCTGGCGTTTCAACACGGATTTTCAGTGGAGTGAAGATCGCCAGGAATTCGACGAAGGCAGTCTCTCCCTGCGCTATCAGGGAGACAGCAATCACCTGCTCAATGTAGCCTTCCGTTATCGGAGCCTGCCCGATTCATTCGTATTCTTTCTTCCGCCGAACATCGATCCCCGCACCAAACAAAGCGACGTTTCCGGAGTCTGGCCTCTTACCGACCACTGGAAACTGCTGGGACGGATTAACTATGATCACAGCAATGAACGAAACCTGGAAAGCTTTGCCGGCGTAGAATGGAGTGACTGCTGCGCGACCATTCGTGTGATCGCGCGTGAGTGGGTTGACGAGAACCAATTGTTTGTTCCTAATGTCAAACCCAATCGCGGAATATTTGTCCAATTTACGCTCAACGGCCTGGGAAATCTCGGCGGCGCCGGTATCAGTAACCTGATGGAAGACGGTATTCGGGGCTTCCGGGAAAACAATTTATGATTAATGTGGATCTCAAAGAAACAGCGCATCGCGCGGGACTCCTCCTCACCGGCGCTTTGTTTTGCCTGTTCCTCACCCTGCCTGCGGCGGCGCAGCAGCGCGTTTTGCTTGACAAAATCGTCGCCATCGTTGACCGCGATGTGGTGCTGCAGAGCGAATTAAACAATCGCCTGGAGGATATTCGACGAACAGCAGAACGGGACAGCCGGGAGCTGCCTCCGCCGAATCAGCTGCGCGACGAAGTACTGGAAACCCTCATCATGGAAAATATCCAGATGCAGTTTGCCGAGCGCGCCAGCATTCGCTACGACGACGACACCATCAATCGGGTGCTGGGCAATATGGCGCAGGAATCCGGGTTGAGCTTCGAAGCCTATATTCAGGCGCTGGAGGCTCAGGGTGTTTATCTGCAAACCCGTGAGCAGGTCCGCCAGCAGCTCACCATGCAGGAACTGCAACGGGGATATGTGAACCAACGCATCACGGTGACAGATCAGGAAATTGATAACTTTCTGAACTCGGAAATGGGTCAGGAGGTCATCTCCGCCGATTATCTCATTGATCACATTCTGATTCCGGTTGCCTCGGCCGATAGCCCACAGATACGGAGCGACAAACTGCGTTATGCCGCTGACTTGGTCGCCCAGCTAGAGGAAGGGGGCTCGATCACAGAAACACGAGCTCGCGCACTAGCAGAAAGACGTTTTACCCTAGATGGCACCAATTTTGGCTGGCGCAAGCTGGACCAGCTCCCCTCACTTTTTGCCAATGCGGTGGAACCGATGAGTGTGGGACAAATCGAGGGCCCCATCGAGGCCGGCAACGGGTTTCACATTATCCAGTTGCGGGACAAACGCGGTGGTACGGAGCAAATCGTCAAGCAGACACACATCAGGCATATCATGCTGGCGCCCAACGAAATTCGCGATGAAAAGCAGACCATCGCATTGATTAATGAGCTCAGGCAGCGCATTGTCGACGATGGCGAAGAGTTCACATCGCTGGCTAGGCAGAATTCCGACGACGCCACTTCAGTGGTGGCCGGCGGGGATCTGGACTGGGTTTCTGAAGGTGGGATGCCCATTGAAATGGAAACGGTTGTCGATACGCTGGAAGTTGGCGAAATCAGCGAGCCGTTCCGCTCACAAATGGGTTGGCATATCGCAGAGATACTCGGGCGCAGAGAGTCTGACCTGTCCAGCGAGTATACCCGCAGCCAGGCGGCCAACATGTTGCGGAACCGCAAATTTGAACTGGAACTCCAGAACTGGTTGATCGAGATTCGTGAAGAAGCNTTCGTAGAACTGGTTGATTGATGCCGGATACAGGCCGTGATTACCCGACTCGCACTNACCCCCGGCGAACCGGCCGGCATCGGACCCGACCTCTGCATACAACTGGCGCAGCACCCACCGGACGCCCAGCTTGTGGTAGTCGGCGACCAGCAACTGATGGCGCAGCGCGCTGCTGAACTGGACCTCCCTATCACCCAGGTGCCTTTTGACGAATTCGCTGCGCCTCGCCGCAACGAAGCTGGAGAACTCTTCGTCTGCAACGTCGCTCTGACTGAGTCTGCCCTCACCGGAAGACTCAATGCCGCCAACAGCTCCTACGTCCTGAACACACTGGAAGTCGCCACAAAGATGGTACTTCGCAAGCAGGTTCATGCGCTGGTTACCGGCCCGGTGCATAAAGGCATCATCAACGAAGCAGGCATCCCTTTCTCGGGTCACACAGAGTTCCTCGCGCAGCAGTGTGAGGTTGACCTCACGGTCATGATGCTTGCCACAGAAGGTCTGCGAGTCGCACTGGCCACTACCCATCTGCCGCTGCAGAAGGTCGCTGCCGCGATTACTGAGGAAGGCCTGACTGAGGTTCTGACTATTCTGCATCGCGATCTCAAGAACAAATTCGCTATCGAGGAACCACGCATTCTGGTAAGCGGATTAAATCCCCACGCCGGCGAATCTGGCTACCTCGGCACTGAGGAAATCCACATCATTGAACCGGTTCTGAACAAGCTGACACAGCGGGGAATGGATCTGACCGGCCCTTTGCCGGCNGATACCCTGTTCACCGAAAAATACCTTAGCGGGACGGATGCTGTGCTCGCCATGTATCACGATCAGGGTTTGCCGGTGCTCAAGTACAAGGGCTTTGGCAATGCGGCCAACATCACGCTGGGGCTGCCGATCATTCGTACTTCTGTTGATCACGGCACCGCGCTGGAGCTTGCCGGCAGCGGTGGGGCAGATATTGGCAGCCTGCGGACCGCCATCGCCAAGGCGATGGAGATGATTGAGGCACAAGCGAAACAATGAACGCAAAAACCCGAAAGATTCGTCTGAGCAACGGGATGCCCTATCAGGCGCGTAAGCGCTTCGGTCAGAACTTTCTTCATGATGAGCAGGTCATCGTACGGATTGTTAACGCGATTGACCCTAAACCCGACCAGCATCTGCTTGAGATTGGGCCGGGTCAGGGCGCCATTACCGATTTTCTGGCTCAGGTGGGAGGACCGCTGGACTGCGTGGAGCTGGACCGGGACCTGGCTGACTTCCTCGAAAAAAGGTTTGCCCGGCATGGCAACGTCGCCATTCACCAGCAGGATATTCTCAAGTTTGACCTGGCTTCCCTGGTCAATCGCAACAGCAAGCTTCGCATCATTGGCAACCTGCCTTACAACATTTCAACACCGGTGATGTTTCATCTGCTGCAGAATGTCGAACTGATTGAGGAGATGACGTTCATGCTGCAGCTTGAAGTGGTCCAGCGACTTGGCGCGAAACCCGGCAACAAGAATTACGGGCGCCTCGGCATCATGGTCCAGTACTTTTGTGAAGTTGAGCACCTGTTTAACGTCCCCTCTGCGGCTTTTACACCCAAACCCAAAGTCAGTTCCGCAATAGTACGTCTGACTCCGCACCCCAGGCGCGAAGTTGAAGCACGGAGCTTAGAGGCACTGCAAACGGTAGTGAGGACTGCCTTCAACCTGCGGCGCAAAACCTTGAAAAACAGCCTTAAAGCCATTATGTCGGCAGAGACTCTGGCGCAGATTCCGGTCAGTCTTTCTGAGCGGCCGGAAAATCTAAGCCTGTCTGACTACGTCTCGATAAGCGACCTTTTCGTGCAGGAGTTGAATCAGAGACATCATGACTGACGCAGCACACAAAATCGAAATTGAGGTGAACACCCGATACCTCCAGGAGCATTCTGATCCGACATCGGGCCGCTACGCCTTCGCATATACCATCGATATCACCAATCGGGGCGAAGCAAAGGTGAAATTGCTCAACCGGCACTGGCGCATTACGGACGACAACAATCGCGTTGAAGAAGTCAGAGGCCCCGGGGTTGTTGGACAGCAGCCTGAAATCGGACCGGGGCAATCCTTCCAGTACACCAGTGGTGCGATCATTGGTACCCAGACTGGCACCATGCAGGGAAGCTACGAGTTGGTAACCGATAGCGGCGACCGCTTTACGGCTCCGATTCCGGCCTTTCTGCTGGCACCGCCTTATACGGTTCACTAGCGCAACACCGCACTAACGGTTTAGCAGTGAGGGGCTTTCGCACCCGGCAAGCTTGGGGATGCTATACTGCTGAAATCCCATTACTGGAATACCATGAGCAACTTTGTAGTCGGCGACATTCAGGGCTGCTATAAAGCCCTGAAAATGCTTCTGAAAAAGGCGGGTTTTACCCTCGGATCCGACACCCTCTGGTGCGTCGGTGACCTCGTCAACCGTGGCCCGAAATCACTCGACACCCTGCGCCTGCTTCAGGATCTGGATGATTCCATCCGCATTGTACTGGGCAATCATGATCTTCACTTTATCGCCATCCACGAAGGGGTCGCGCCGGCACGCGGTCAGGACACACTCGAGCAACTGCTCGCTGCACCGGATTGTTCAGCACTGAGCGATTGGCTGAGAAACAAGCCACTGGCCTACCATGAAGCTCTGGTGACGGAAGAGGGCCCCGAAAATTTTCTGATGGTTCATGCCGGCGTGGCACCGAACTGGTCTCTACAAACGACGCTCAATCTCTCAGCTGAGGTCGAACATGCTCTCCAGGGTAGCGAGTATAAAGCCTATCTGAAAAACATGTACGGCAACGAACCCATCCGCTGGAGCAAATCTTTACGGGGCCACGCACGACTGCGGACAATCACCAACTACCTCACCCGGATTCGTTTCTGCGACGACATCGGCAGCCTGCGTCTGGACATCAAGGAAGGCCTCTGCGCGGCGCCGAGTGGATTNAAGCCCTGGTTTGAATATGAGAAGATAACGCANAAGGCTACGATTCTTTTTGGTCACTGGGCNGCACTGGACGGGATTACCGGGCGACGGCGGGTCTTTGCGCTTGACACGGGNTACGTCTGGGGCAGGTCCCTGACCATGATGCGTCTGGAAGATAGAAAACTCTTCGCCATTTCACACTGATCTAACATCGGCAGAAATCATAATGCAGACTTACCTGGTTGGCGGAGCAGTTCGCGACAAACTCCTCGGTCTTGAGACTAAAGACCGCGACTGGGTGGTCGTGGGCGCAGCGCCNCAGGAGATGCTGGATCTGGGCTATCAGCAGGTGGGGCAGGACTTTCCGGTTTTTCTTGACCCTGACTCTCATGATGAGTACGCGCTGGCGCGCACGGAACGTAAAACAGGCCCCGGTTANAAGGGCTTTNCCATCAACAGTTCACCGGAAGTCACCCTCGAAGAAGATTTGCTGCGCCGGGATCTCACTATCAATGCCATCGCCATGGATGAAACTGGCTCACTCATCGATCCGTTCGGCGGCCAGTGCGATATTGAAGACAGGGTACTGCGTCATGTCTCAGGGGCATTTGTCGAGGATCCTCTGAGAGTGTTGCGGGTCGCGCGCTTTGCCGCCAGGTTTGCGCATCTGGGATTCCGGGTAGCCAACGAAACCCGAGACCTCATGCGCAATATCTGTCACAGTGGCGAACTCGATTATCTGGTTCCGGAACGAATCTGGAAAGAGCTGGAGCTGGCGCTGACAAGCCAGACACCGTCAGTCTTCATTGAGGTATTGCGGGAGAGCGGTGCGTTGGCGGCGATACTGCCCGAAGTCAACAATTTGTTTGGCGTCCCTCAACCGGAAAAATATCACCCCGAGATCGATACCGGTCTGCACATTCTGCTGTGTCTTGAGCAGGCCCGGAAACTGAGCGCAGACAGCGTCGTGCTGTACTCGACTCTGGTCCACGATGTCGGCAAGGGCCTGACGGATCCCGATAAATGGCCAAGTCATGCCGGCCATGAATCAGTCGGCCTGGGCCTGCTCGATCACATTGAATCACGACTGCGCGTGCCCAAGGAGCATGCCCAACTGTCTCGTCTGGTCTGCGAACATCATACGAAGCTGCATCGCGTGAAAGAACTGAAGCCCGCAACGGTACTGAAACTGTTGGAATCTCTCGATGCTTTCCGCCGTCCTGATCGTCTGGACAAATTTCTGCTCGCTTGTGAGGCCGATGCACGGGGTCGCACAGGCCTCGAGACACGCGACTATCCACAAAATTTCTATCTGAAAACCTTGCTGCTTTCAGCCAGCGCCATCGACAGCCGAGCGGTCCTGGCCGCCAATCGCGCCGAGCCGAAAGCCGCCATATACGAAGCCCGCCTGTCCAGCATCACAAATACAATTGAGACCCTGAAACATGTCCAATGAACAATCCGTCGCTCTGATTACCGGAAGCGCAAAGCGAATCGGCGCTGCCCTCGTGCGGCGCTTTCATGACGCCGGCTATCGCCTCATTATCCACTTCAACGCTTCAGAAGAGGAAGCGCTGAGCCTGCAGGCGGAACGCAATGCCGTGCGTGCCGATTCAGTCAGCTGCCTGCAGGCGGCACTGACTAATAGGTCTGAAGTAGCTCAGCTGGCACGGAACGCACTCGACTGCTTCGGCCGCATCGACGTGCTGATCAACAACGCCTCGTCTTTTTATGCGACGCCGCTTGAAGATTCGACTCAGGAACAGTGGGACGACCTTGTAGACAGCAATCTGCGCGGGGCTTATTTTCTGAGTGTGGCACTGAGTTCAGAGCTCACGCGTCGTCAGGGCAATATCATCAATATTCTCGATGCCATGGTGGATGGGGCCATCCAGGATTTTCCCATCTACAACATTGCCAAAGCCGGGCTGAAAAGCATGACGCTCTCACTGGCTAAGGAACTGGCTCCTGCGGTGCGGGTCAATGGCGTTGCACCCGGCGCCATCCTGTGGCCTAGCCATCTTGAGAACCCTCAGGACAAAGCAGCAGAGGCTGCCCGGAAAAAAGCGCTTGCCGGCATCCCACTCGGCCGAACCGGTACTGCAGAAGACATCGCCAATACCACCTTTTTTCTCGTCGATCAGGCAAGTTATATGACGGGCGCAGTAATTAAGGTGGATGGCGGACGCGCGCTCCGCTAGTCAGGCTCTGCGCGGGCGGCAGTAGGAGGCGCAGTGTGCGCATACCAGTCAAAGTTTCTGCGCCAAAGCTTCTGTCCGGTTTTATTGAATGCATCCCAATGCTCTGTCAGCGTCCGCCCGGTCGAGGGATGTTTCATATCCGGCAGGATTTCTGCCAGGGGTTGCAGAACAAAGGCATGTTCCAGAATTTCTCCACGGGGAAGCAAGATGCCTGCATGCTCACCGCTAAGTTCCCCGTAAGTCAGAATGTCGATATCAATACAGCGGCTGGAAAACTTCGGCTGGCTGCGATCCCTACCCAGTGCATATTCAATGGCTTTAATCTCTCTCAGCAGGTCGGGCAAAGCCTTTTCCGTTTCCGCCACTGTCACGAGATTAAGAAAGTTATCGCCTTCAAAACCGACCGATTCGCTTTCGTAAACCGATGAGCACCGGAGGCCGGGGAACCGAGTTCGCAATTCAGCAACTGCCTTTCGAATATTGGCATCGGCGTCAATATTGCTGCCAAGACTGAGAGTGAGAAGCGGCACGATTATCCAGAAATTAACAGAATTAAAGGACTAGACAGAAATTTACGCACAATCAGCTACAAGATCCTCTTTCTATAATAACGCCCACATCCTTCGAGCCAGTGACAGCGCCGGGCTTACCTAACCTGAGCTTGACCCAGGGAACATTGAACTCGTTCACCACAATATCGGAAACCCGCTCGGCAAGCGTCTCGACCAAAAAGAAATCGGACTTTTCAATAAAATCAATAAGCCGCTTGGCGACTGCTTTATAGTCCAGCGCATTTTCGATGGTATCGGTGGTGGCAGCAGCAGCTATGTCCGACCCCATCTCCAGATCGAGGCTCACTACCTGCCGCTGTTCACGTTCCCAGTCAAAGATGCCAATGATGGTGCGAACCTCCAGCTCACGAATGTAGACGATATCCATGAAATTCCCTCAATCGGTTATGGGTTAATGGCCGGCAATGTCTCAAGATTCCAGCGCGGTCGCGCCTGGATACTTAAACTTTCCGACTGGCCAGCCAGCAAACGCTGCGCGCCAGCATAGGCGATCATCGCTCCATTGTCAGTGCATAATTCCGGTCTCGCATAAAATAGCTCGCCGCCTCTTTTTGCAACAGTGGCCCCAAGAACTTCACGCAGCCTCCGATTGGCACTCACGCCACCGGCGATTACCAGGCGGCTCAGGCCGGTCTGCTCCAGAGCGCGGCGGCATTTGATCGCTAGCGTGTTCACCACGGCATCCTCAAAAGCACGGGCGATATCTGCCCGAACGGCGGTGCTCAGCTCACCTTGAACCTCGACTTCTTCAGCAATAGTGTTGCGCACAAAAGTCTTCAGGCCACTAAAGCTGAAATCCAGCCCGGGACGATTGGTCATGGGGCGAGGAAATCTGTAAGCACCGGCCTTACCCGACTCTGCGAGCCTGGCGACTCCCGGCCCGCCAGGGTATGGCAGGCCAAGCATTTTGCCGACCTTATCGAAAGCCTCGCCGGCTGCATCGTCCAGAGATTCGCCAAGCAGGCTATAACGCCCGATTCCTTCAACACAGACCAGCTGCGTGTGTCCGCCTGAGACCAGCAGCGCTACAAAAGGAAATGCGGGTGCATCCGACTCCAGCATGGGAGCAAGCAGATGCCCCTCCATGTGGTGCACACCGATTGCTGGCACATCCCAGCCCATCGCCAGGCTCCGCCCGATTGAAGCCCCAACCAGCAGGGCACCGATCAGGCCTGGCCCGGCTGTGTAGGCTACACCGCCAATTTGCGCATCCTGGATACCCGCCTTCTGAATGACCTCACGTACCAGCGGCAGTGTTCTCCGAATGTGGTCGCGCGACGCCAGCTCCGGGATCACACCACCATATTCCGCATGTATGTGAATCTGACTGTAGAGAGCATCCGCCAGCAGCCCCCGGTCAGTGTCGTAAAGCGCCACTCCGGTCTCATCACAGGAAGTTTCGATGCCAAGAACAATCACTACCGGCCAGTTAAGGGTCGCTGCATGAGGCCCGCAATCATGCCAAAAAAAACACGCAACCCCAACCCACAATGAAGCTAGCGATGAGGGCTGCCTGCCAACGACTGGCCACCAAAGGGTCAAAGGACGGACTGCACCGGCGGCCCGGAGCCCCTTGAGCCCGATCGCGCTCTCAAAGTAGCGAAAAATATGCCCCGGACAGGGCCAATTCCTTTGCAATTCAACCCCTGAATCTATAA
>NZJB01000124.1 GCA_002691885.1 Gammaproteobacteria bacterium | reverse complement strand
TGGCAAAAAAGTCAGGGTTTCGGCGGAGGTAGCTAACAACTTGATCTTCTCTTATGGTAATCGTCTCGCTGCCGTCGTGCTTTTCCTAAATTATTTCATGGTCAATCGACTGCTGGACCCGGTTAGAATGCTCAAGAAAGGCGCCGAGAGAATTGAAAATGGTGACCTCAGCTATAGGGTCCAGAGCAACCGTCAGGACGAACTGGGTGAACTTACGGAGAGTATCAATCACATGGCCGATTCGCTGCAGTCGATGCTTGAAGCAAAGCGCCAGCTTCTGATGGCCATTAGCCACGAATTGCGTACTCCGATCACCAAAGCTAAGCTGCGACTGGAATTCATGCCGGAAAGTGATGAAAAGGAACAACTCCGGGAGGACATTGACGAGATCGACCTGCTCATTTCGGATTTGCTCGAAACAGAGCGGCTGAATAATGAGCATGCTGTACTTGCCGAAGAATCCGTGTTTATCTCCGAATTCGTGTGCGGCGTGTCAGAACAATTTAAGGACTATGCAGGAGGACTTCAGATCGAATGCCCCGAAGAAGACAGAGAATTTTTGATCGACCGACTCCGCATGCGTTTGCTCATCACCAACCTGCTGAACAACGCCATTCGGCACGGCAAAGGACGCCCTATCAGCGTCGCTCTCTCCTTCTTTGAAGAACGGGCCATTGTTGAGGTGATAGATCAGGGTGAGGGGATTGCAAAGGAACATCTCGACCGGATNAGCGAACCTTTTTATCGGGCNGACAGTGCNCGTCAGCGTAACACCGGGGGTTTTGGGCTTGGACTCTATCTATGCCGACTGATTGCGCAAGCNCATGGCGGCGAGCTTATTATTCGCAGCAAACTGGGGGAAGGAACCCATATCTCGGTNAACCTGCCCNCTGCCCCCTGCCCCCTGCCCCTCAGACAGAAAATAGAGTGAAATTNTNACGCGGGCTATGCTTANAAGGCCGAGCGACGACGCCTCAGTCGGGTGTAGTGGGCGAGTAGCGCAAAAGCGGTTAACAACACGGGCACCAAGCCAGTGTTGATCGCCTTNAGATTCGCGCCCAGTTGATCGATATCCTCCGTCAACTGAAACTGAACGTCGCGCAGCCGCCTGCGAGTATCCAGCATTTCANCGTTAAANCGATCTATTTCGGCCTGTATCTCTGGCGTCATTTGCCCAAGCGGATTGCCGTCTTCATCCTGATTAAGCTCAGCCAAGGCGGCCTCTGTCTCTGACAATCGGTTGAGCAGNTCTGCTTCTTCAGTTCGCAGACGGTCGTCTGCCACCCGCTGCAGTNCGATGACACGCANAAACGGTCGAGAGTANGTTCCGCGGCCTCGAATACTGACCAGATCAGCGCCTCCGNTAAGATTATCAAGNCTATTGATCAGCAGGTCACCATTGTTTGCGAAAGGCTGTGGGATCCGCTGNCCNAGAAATTGTGCGACCTGCACCCAAAGCCTGTCAGTCAGGAAATCAGTGTCTGAAAACAGGACAATATTTGCCGGGCCCTGAGTTCGCGCCAGATGAATTTCTGCTGACTCCTCTCCAGGGATCTCGGCAGCGTCGCTTTCAGGAATCTCCGGGTTATCNGAGGANGCGATGTCTGGTAACGCCTGCAAAACTTCCGCNTCNTCCTGATCATCAGAGGTCGTGTCCTCTGGAATCTCANGNCGGCCTTCTGGAAAGGCAGAAGTGATTTCACCGCTCACTCGGGCGGCGAGCACATAACTCNTNCCCTGGGACTGAAATTCATCGAACAGAATCGAGGGGTCCGTCATATTTTCGACCAACGCTGCATCCATCAGCGCCGCNTCATACGATGAACGTATCAGTGGCTCAAAAGTTGTGGTCGCACCGTCCGACTGAGACAAGNCGCCGGCAGATGCAAAATTGACGGTCTCAAGACGNCTGGTGATGATATCTTCCTGATCAAAATTCTCTCGCGGCACNCCGACCATACCTAGGTGCGGCATGGGTCTCCCGNTCTGGCTCATTCTCACACGCAAAGCAAGCTCATTATCTGCCAGGACTTTATCATCTTGATATTCGACCCCCCAGGCAGACAACAACACTTCGAGGTCTGATCCCATGCCCGCGGGAATCATCGCACCCTGAGGGGATCGTGTCACCAGAGAATCTGCGTTAGGGTCAAGAAAGACAATCGCTTGCCCACCCTTCATGACGTGCTGATCTATCGCGTATAGCATCNCATCGNTAAGTTCCTGGGGATGGACGATCATCAGTATATCCACGTCTTCATCAATGCTGCTGGAAGTAATGTCGACCCGGCGCACATCGTAGAGCTGACGTATCATTTCCATGACAAACCACGGTGGGGTCGCCTGNCCCGTTACCGGATTAAAACCTCCATCAATGTCCAGCTCAGTGATTAGGCCGATCACNGNNCGCNCTGGCGTATTCACTGAGGAGATCAGCTTCATGAATTCATACTCCAGAAACTGTTCCTGATCGGGNCGAATGAGAGGTAGTGCTTCNANAGCGGTGGGNGCCAATGGANTGTAATCGGCCTCACCCACGANCTGAGAGGCAACCAGTCCAAAATAGATGGATTCGCCACCCTGACTAACCGGNACCGCTCGTATGCCAAACTGAGTCGCCAGATCTTCCTCTTCTGAGAAAGGTTCCGGATCGATAACGNTCAGAGTCAAGTTTCCCTCACTGGCAAAGGTAATTTCTTCCAATAATTCCTGTACCCTGCGGCCATAAGCGCGGATCTGAGGCTGATCTTCTGAGGCGCTTTCGGAGTAAAAGAAACGCAGCTCAATCGGCGTCTCCAGATTGCTTACAATATTCCGCGTTCCATCAGAAAGGGTGTAGAGCCTGTCCTCGGTGAGGTCAATACGCAGACCGGGTAGCATCGTAATCCCGATGACACTGACGATCACTCCTAAAAAAATACCTGCCAGGCCGGCAGATGAAAAAAGAGCTTTGTTATTCACCACGATCCCTCCTAGTTGGCTTTTTTCATTTCGATAACAATTGCGCTCGCGAGCAACCAGGCACCGATAAACACGCTGAAAAACAGAAAATCCCTTATA
Organism: Gammaproteobacteria bacterium; assembly: GCA_002691885.1. Classification (GTDB taxonomy): domain Bacteria; phylum Pseudomonadota; class Gammaproteobacteria; order Pseudomonadales; family Pseudohongiellaceae; genus UBA9145. The sequence goes on along the minus strand of NZJB01000124.1, from coordinate 6,714 downwards.
TCCAGCACGCCTTTTGCTATCGAGTCAAAGTGCGTGAGAAAACCCATGGCGGAAAAAGCATCAACCAGCCACTGAGGCACCCACGATGGAAACGCATTCAGCAAGATCGGTGATCCCATGATGACAAACAGAAAACATATGGCGACGGTCAGGATAAAAGCGATCACTGAATTTTTGGTGCATGCGGACATGCAGGAACCTATTGCCAGAAAACCACCCGCCATAAACCAACTTCCCAGATAGGCCGCTACGATCACACCGTTATCCGGGTCGCCCAGATAGTTCACAGTAACCCAGATGGGGAAGGTCATTGTCAGCGCGATACCGGTTAAGACCCATGCCGCCAGAAACTTTCCGAGCACCGCATCAACGAGTCTTACCGGGAGCGTCAGGAGCAACTCAATGGTTCCTGTTTTGCGCTCGTCGGCCCACAGCGTCATCGCGATCGCTGGCACCATGAAGAGATAGAGCCAGGGATGAAAGCCGAAAAATGGCAGAAGATCTGCCTGCCCTCTCAGAAAGAATCCACCCAGGTCAAAGGTGAAGATTCCGTTGCTGATCAGAAAGATCACTATGAACACGTAAGCCAATGGCGTGGCAAAATAGCTATACAGCTCTCGCTTGAAAATGATGCCAAGATTACTCATCAGTCTGCCCCTCCGATTGCTGAGTCACGCTGCGAAATACTTCTTCAAGCTGCCCTCTCTCAATGTGAAACTCGCTGATGGGCCAGTGCTTTTGCTGAGCGATTTCGGACACCTGCGAGAAGATGGAAGCCCCTCCCTCGGCAAATATTGTATAAGCCAGCCTGTTGTCCTCTTCAACTTCCACTGAAGCAACGCCGGGCAATGTCGCCAAGTCGGCAACCAGGTCATGGCTGTCAGTCAGGGTAACGCGAATCGCCTGGTGAAACCGCGATTGAGATTCGAGCTCAGACGGGGTGCCATCCGCCACGATCTTACCATTTGCAATGATGACGGCTCGTGAGCACACTGCAGTGACTTCTTCAAGGATATGGGTGGAAATGATTACAATTTTATCGGTTGCCAAGCTCTTGATGAGCGCTCGCACGTGATGTTTCTGATTGGGGTCCAGTCCGTCCGTAGGCTCATCAAGGATAAGCACTTTCGGGTCATGCATGATCGCCTGAGCAAGACCCACCCGTCGCTTGAAACCTTTGGATAATGTCTCGATAGACTGATCACGGACAGTCTGAAGGGCCACTTCGTTGATTACCTGATCAACTTTCTGTCCGATCTCATCACCCCGAAAGCCACGTACCTGAGCAATGAAACGCAAAAACTCCAGGGTAGTCATATCCCCGTATGACGGCGCGCCCTCTGGCAAGTATCCGATAAGGCGTTTGGCTTCAAGTGCCGCACTGCTGATGTCATGACCGTCGATGATCACCCTTCCCGAGGAAGGCGATAGGAAGCCGGTAATCACCTTCATTGTGGTGGATTTACCGGCGCCATTGGGTCCAAGGAACCCCAGAACCTCACCCTCTCGTATCGAGAAGCTTAGATCATCGACGGCAACAAACTGATCAAATTTTTTGGTTAGATGGCTAATTTCAATCATCGTCGTCCACAATTCACTGTTGGTTCATCCTGAACAAGCAAGCCTGTCACCGCGCTTTCGCGGCAGCAACCCGCGCTACAGGTTGAAATCTGGGTAGGCGCTGTCCACTGGCCTCTGGGAAATATAGGGCCCCTGATTCTGCTTTTCAAGAGCCGCCCCAGTTGCTTGATCCATTCGGAAAATCAGAGCTTTCTCCAGACCATCCTGGACAGTCTGGCCCTGTGTTTATTCGTGATGCACCGGTATAATGNGNNNCACACANACGTTCTCCCGGTACGCCAGTCTTCGCCATAATTCACTCACTTGTAGAGGTCCAGTCNGGCATGAGAAAAACCCGCCANTATCGGACCGCTGTTTTGTACGCAAGTATTGTCTTACTGGCTTGTCTTGCTTCCGGCTGCGGCCAGAAAGGGGGGCTGACTAGACCCGAGTCGCCCGCCGCGAGCATCCTGTGAGGACANGGTAAGCGAGCCCCTCAGTCGACACTGGAACTGACTTCTCCATGGATCACTTTAACTATCAGGGCGAGACGCTGTTTGCTGAAAGCGTTTCAGTAGCGACTCTCGCCNAGACCTANGGGACTCCCTGCTTCATCTATTCTCGGGCAACGCTGGAGCGCCACCTGCGTGCCTATCAGGAAGCGCTGTCCGGATTCTCTGGTCTGGTATGTTTCGCAGTGAAAGCCAACTCAAACCTGGCAGTGCTGAACGTTTTGGCTCGGCTNGGCGCAGGATTTGACGTAGTCTCCGGCGGCGAACTTAAGCGGGTCATTGCTGCAGGCGGNGATCCTGGCAAGGTCATTTTTTCGGGTCTGGGCAAAACCGTCGGGGAAATCGAGCAGGCCCTCGCGGCAGGAATTCATTGTTTCAACGTTGAATCTGAACCCGAACTTGAAAGAATCAGCAGTGTCGCCAGTGCCCACGGAATTGAAGCGCCTATCTCCATTAGAGTCAATCCGGACGTCGATGCTGGCACCCATCCCTATATTTCAACCGGATTGAAAGAAAATAAATTTGGTATTGCCGCTGAGTCGGCGCTACGTGTCTATCGGGACGCATCTCAGATGCCGGGTATCCTAGTTACCGGCATTGACTGTCATATCGGCTCGCAGTTGACCACCNTGGAACCTTTCCTGGACGCGATTGATCGTCTACTNCTAATGACAGATNTACTGGCTGCAGAGGGCATTACNATTTCGCATTTCGATATGGGTGGCGGCCTAGGGGTAACTTATGACGACGAAAAGCCACCGCTTCCCGCCGAACTCATGGCAGCTGTAAGAAGTCGGNTCAAGGGTAAGGGGATGACGCTCATCGTTGAACCGGGACGTTCTATTGCAGCAAATGCNGGACTCTTTGTTACCTCGGTGGAATATCTCAAGCACACTGAGCATAAAAATTTTGCCATTGTCGACGGTGCTATGAATGATTTGTTNCGCCCTGCTCTGTATGGCGCATGGCAGGAAATCATCCCCGTATCCAGGCGCAGAGCGCCTGTNGCGGTCTATGACGTTGTCGGCCCGGTATGCGAATCNGCGGATTTTCTCGGCAAAGACAGAAGTCTAAGTATGGAAGCAGGCGATCTGCTGGCGGTTCGGTCTGCGGGAGCCTACGGGTTCGTCATGGGCTCCAATTATAATACGCGCCCCCGTGCTGCCGAGGTAATGGTTGATGGTTCAGCACATCATCTGGTGAGGAAGCGTGAATCACTGGAAGAGCTGCTTCATCTGGAAAGCTGCTTGCCGGAATAAGCACAGAAGGCGAACGATGGCTTTATCTTTTACAAAAATGCATGGCCTTGGTAACGATTTTGCCGTCGTCGATGGCGTCACACAGGCAGTAAACCTGTCTTCAGGGCAAATCAAGGCCTTCGCGGACCGGCAGCTGGGCATCGGNTATGATCAGCTTCTGCTGATTGAGCCCCCAAGCCANCCAGANGTGGATTTCAACTACCGGATTTTTAATGTCGATGGCGGTGAAGTGGAGCACTGCGGAAATGGCGCTCGNTGCTTTGCNCTGTTTGTAAGGGCCAAAGGCCTCAGCCAGAAAAATCCGCTAACAGTAAAAACCCTCAACCGGGTTCTGTCTTTGAGCTTCGAAGAATCTGGCGATATTGCCGTCGATATGGAAAAGCCTATCCTGGAGCCTGCTCACCTGCCTTTTTGTACAGACAGAAGACTCGCCAAGTATCACCGCACGCTCACCGTTGGCGGCGTAAACCTTGAGGTCGAATTTGGTGCTGTCTCGATGGGTAATCCCCATGCGGTTATAATTGTTGAAGACCTTGAAAACGCGGCCGTCAAAGAGATAGGACGAGCTCTTCAAGCTCATCCGGACTTTCCGGACAGCGTTAATGTCGGGTTTATGCAGGTGCTTCGGCGCGACCATATAAAATTGAGAGTCTATGAAAGAGGAACAGGCGAGACATTATCTTGTGGGACTGGCGCCTGCGCAGCAACGGTGGTTGGCTGCCTAAACGGCCTACTGGACGAAACAGTAGAGGTTGACCTAAAAGGTGGGTGCTTGAAAATTCAGTGGCCTTTTTCATTATCAGAGGATTCACCGGTCGTTATGACGGGTCCGGCCTGCATCGTCTATGACGGAATTATTGAGGACAGTTAATCGATGAACAGTAAAGCCTCTCCGACCAGGTGTCAGAGTGACAGCGAGACGATTACCATAAGAGAAGATCAAGTTGTTAGCTACCTCCGCCGAAACCCTGACTTTTTTGCCAGACAAGATGATCTTTTAGCAGAGATTTCATTGCCCCATGACAGCGGCAGCGCCATATCTTTACTGGAACGACAAGTTAACATCCTGAGAGCGCGCGGAACAGAAGCAAGGCAAAAACTGAATAATCTGCTCGAAAATGCCCGCAACAACGATCAACTCTTCGATACGACCCAGAATCTAATACTTGCGTTGCTGAGAGCAACTGACGTGACAGAAATCGCAGAAATTGCTCAGAATCAGCTGTCAAATCACGCCAATGTGGATGCCTGCGAACTCATCGTGGTGGAACAGGAGGGACTCGACGTCGCCCCGACAGTGCGAACCCAAAGCTCAGAACACCTGAAAACGGAGTTTGAAGACATATTCAGACTCAAAAGAACACACTGTGGCAGCCTCGATCAGAAGACAATCGATCAGCTGTTCCATAATGATGCAGCCTCAATCCGCTCAACAGCCTTATGTCCTGTCATCAGCAACGGTGAAGTGCTCGCAATTCTTGCACTGGGAAATCAGCGGGAAGATACCTTCAGTGCCAATCTCGACACATTGTTCCTGGACTTTATCGGGCGTGTGGTAGGCGCTGTGCTGGGGAAACATATGGCACCGTCGAAGGATCAATGAGCGTTTAGTATGTCTGCCAGTCACATCCCTCATGACGGCAATGACAAACTAGTCTCGGTAATCTGCCGCACAGTTGGCAGACCGACACTCGCCACTGCGCTTGACTCCTTGGCGCGCCAGAGTCACCCTGCCCTCGAAGTTATTCTTGTCGATGCAGGCGGGACGAATCTCGAGGGCAAAATTCCTCCTGACTTGCTCCACCAAATGAAGCGAGTGGGGTCTGGCACTCCTTTGTCGCGCCCTGAAGCTGCCAATCTTGGCCTCGAGTCCAGCACCGGAGAATATCTGCTGTTTTTGGATGATGATGACTGGATCGCTGCCGAACACATCAGCAATCTGGTGACCACCCTTATCGACAACAGCAAGGTGATCGTGGCCTACAGCTCGACAGCAAAGGTCACAGAACAAGGCGAACTGACCGACCTCGCCTTCAATCAGGATCACGATCCGGTCTTGTTGATGCGCGATAATTATATTCCGATTCACGCGGCTCTCTTTCGCCGGTCAGTCCTGCAGCAGGGGTGCCGCTTCGATCCGGAGCTGGAGATTTATGAAGATTGGGATTTCTGGCTGCAGCTGGCGCAATTGGGTAATTTCCTCCATATCGACGTAACCAGCGCATTTTATCGCGAAGGGGGAGGATCAGAGACCGGCGCTGCGACCAGTGACAATCGCTACAGCCCGGACACGCCTCTTGGCGCCTCCCGTGCCAAGCTCTACCAGAAATGGAAAGACCGGTGGAGTGGTGAACAACTTAATGCCCTCATTGGTAAGAGTCTTGCTGAATCGACAATTCAGGAATTGCATGACGAAATACTCCGCAAGGATAAGGCATTCGACAGAGTCTCCAAGCGACTACAGAGCACCGAGGGCAAGTTTCTTCAGCTTGAGAATCAGCACGCCGCTGAAATTCTTGCCCGAGCGTCAGCAGAGCAACTCGCTGACCGGGCCAAATCAGAGGCTGACCGGCTCAACTCAGAGAAAGCGCAATCGGAGCACGCATTCCGCAACCGTCTTGCGGAACTAACCATGCAGTTTAAACAGCTCGAGCATGCTCATGCTCTGATAGAGAACAGCCTGTTCTGGCGGGCAACCTCCCCGCTGCGGCAAGTTAGAAATTGGTTTCACCGACCCCAAGCAGGCGCTGTATCTGAAGTGCTCAAACCCGAGCTAGAAAGCTATGGTGCGCAGACTAGCAACGAGCCCCTGTCGGTGAAAGCGGCCTACAGTGTAGAGGCTAAACAGCATCTGAAGGAGTTCCTAGCCCAAGCGGAGCCTCTCGTTTTGCCCGAGTCGAATTCTCCCAAAGTGAGCATCCTACTGGTATTTTTCAATGCAGTAAAGTCCTGCTTTCGAAATAACAGAAATGCACCGGAGCAGTAATCGACATCCCGCCTGAACATATATTCGGGCTGCTTAGGATCTTCGCCACGGCCGTAACCCAAGCAGGAGCCGTCCTGCCAGATCAGACTGCCTGCCTCCTGAAGACTGCCATCCAGCAATAGGATCTTGCCACCGACTGCGCCGATATCTTCTCCACTTTCCAGGGTTTCATTCGCATATTCAATGGCGCCCTGCTCAAGGCGTGTGTCATTATTCAACAGTAGGATATGTTCTGCGCCGGCCAGCGCCGCTCCCTGATTGACCGCTTTGACGAACCCTAGATTATCCCGGTTTTTGATTAGCTTTGCGCCGCTGATCAGGTTGAGCAGCTGAGCTGTTTAAACTGCATGGTTAGTTCCGCAAGACGGTTGCGGAATGCGTGCTCCGATTGCGCTTT
>NZJB01000123.1 GCA_002691885.1 Gammaproteobacteria bacterium | reverse complement strand
GAATGCTGTTAAATGAAACTACAGGCATTCATATTCAGCAAACATCAGCGACAAGTTTTAATTCAAGTGTTCGAATCCAAGATCTGAGTGGTAAATCTACGCAGCTTATGGATCAACTGTGATTCCTTTACCAACGTTGCTAGTTTGAGGTAACTCTTAATAATCCAAAGCTCTTAAAATCTCACTCACTACCCATATATCCCAGAACCCAGCACAGCTTCCTGCATACCCCTTAGAGCGTCTTAGAAGCCCTCTAGGCAACGCAAATACCTCAGTGGCGCGGCCCACCCCCTCTAGATGAAGGTTCGGCGAAAATTCAAAGTTTACGGACCTGCTGGAGCTGAGAGTGGGTGAGGGCTTGTTACCCCTTTGGCAGTCAATTGAGGATTAAATTCAGCTTTTGGGCCTAATAGCAATTAATGGCTAACTAACTTTTATTTCACAGTGGCGGTAAACCTAATTCAATTTTGAACGTACTTAGGATCACACAGGTCCCATTAGGTTTTTATCAGTCGAGTTCGAAATTTGACTCATCGACACTTTACTGTTGGAAATGACAGAAGATTTAGAGTGAGATACCTGCAGACAGTGATCTTTAGCTTAGCTTTCAGCACACTATCTGTTGCTGAAGTCTTACCTGAATTGGGTGAAGCTTTAACGGTATCTGGCATTCCTACAACCGCGCAATTCTTTGGTGGCGTGACATCGAATGGTGGCGCTTCCTACTTAAATACGGTTAACCCTGACAAGCCGATAGACATTGTGGGTTCTTGGCATCCTGAAGTGACACATGTAACCACAGTTGGGAATTTCTACGTCGTAGTTCAACTTGATGAGAACTACTATTTCCAAAATGAGAAGGGGCAATTCCAAGAATGGGACTTGGACTTCAAGACTTTGCAGGCGGTAAGACAAGAGATCACGCTCGCTTCAGTTGAACAAATTGTAATAATAGAAGATTTCGCTCTGGGTCTAGCTGGGCTTTCCGGTAAAACACTCTTTGTTTTCCTTGCTTATGAAACAGCTAATGTTCCCGGCGAATTATTCTACTCGGGAACGCCGATAGCGATTTCGGTTAATTCTTCAGACAGCGAGCAATCTCCCGCACAACCACCAAATTTATCGCCCAGTGCAAGTATTTCAGGAGGGAACCAGAGTGCTTCAGACTCCGATGGAAGTTCTGGTGAATTAGTCAGTTTAAGCGGAAGTGCCTCAGACAGTGATGGTAGTGTTTCGAGCACTCAGTGGTTGGTCGGTGGTTCTGTGGTTGCGACAGGCACAAGCGCTACCCTCTCTCTTCCAGATGGCCCTACGGTGGTCACATTTCGGGTAACGGATAATGACGGCGCGACCGCAGATGCGACAGTTACTATTGCAGTGGCCGCGCCTGCTGCATCAAACTTGACGCCTAGTGCAAGTATTTCAGGAGGGAACCAAAGCGTCTCAGATACAGATGGAGTCTCGGGTGAGCCAGTTAGTTTAAGCGGCAGTGCTTCTGACAGTGACGGCAGCGTCATAAGCACACAGTGGTTAATTGATAGCTCTGTGGTTGCGACGGGAACCAGCGCAACCCTCTCTCTTCCAGACGGCTCGACAGCGGTCACATTTCGAGTCACGGACAATGATGGGGGAACAACAGACGCAACCGCTACCATTACCGTTGAAGCTGCAATTTCAGTTCCAAATAGCATGAAAATTTACACCGAATCTATTTCCAGTCAGATAGTCCAGGCACGTTGTGTCAATTGCCATGGAGGCATATCTGCACTCACTCTAGTGAGAAACAATGTTGCTGATTATATCAACAAGAATTACAACTCGATGAAGGACTACATCGAACAGGGCGGATCAAACAGTCTCCTATCCAAACCTCAAGGAATTAATCATGGCGGAGGCGTCCAATTACAAGCTGGTTCAACAGATCTGAATAACCTAGAGAGTTTTATAACTGCGATCGTCTCTGAGTAGGGCATACCGCAGATCACAACGCCTACAGAAACTATTAAGCGAAATTGGATAGTTGTCTAGATAGAAAAACGGATTTACCGCCACCTAATGGCACCAAATCCCGTGTTTTGAGGGCGTTAAATTGATAACTTTAGTGATGGTCATTCCCGCCTCCAACAATTCATCACTTTTCGGACTTAAGGAGCTACCCATAATAGACAGCGTTTCTGCACTGCTTGTGGGATACTGCTTAGTATGGCATAACTGAAAGCATGCTGTTTGGTGCCGAGCATCATCAAACAACCGCATAACTTGATGCCTATCAGGCTGGTGTTGTTTCATAACGAACACGCCCCTCGACAAATTCTGCTGATGGAGTTTGGGCCTAATCCCTCCTAGCAGCAGCCAAAATTTATCAGGTGCTCTATCATGTCATTACCATCCTCACACAAACTCAGCGCGTTAAAGACGGCAGCGGCATTCTCTTTGAGTGCTCTTTTTTCAGGACTGTTCAGCTCTGCTGTGGCAGAGCCAGTTTTCCGCACAATTGACATTGGTCACGCTCGGCTGAATGTCGTCGAGTGGCTTCCCGCCGATTCACGTGACGAATTGATTCTCGCCTTGCCAGGAAGTGGAGGAGACTATTCCCGATATCAGCGCCTTGCGCCTCTTCTCGCGGAAGCCGGCTATCACACAATCGTCATTAATCAGCGCGGCATTATGGGCAGCTCGGGAAGTTTGGAAGGGTTGACCCTCAGTGATCTGGCAGCTGACGTAGTAGCCATTGCCGATTCCTTGCAGGCGGAAAAATTCCACATGATGGGCTGGGCTTTCGGCAACCGCACTGCTCGCATGTTAGCCACCGAGTATCCTGACCGCGTCGCCAGCCTAACGCTAATTGCGGCAGGCGGACTGGTACCTGCCCTGACTGAGCCCGGCGAACTCTCGCGCCTACTCGGAGAAACCGATCTGCCGTTGGCCGAAAAAATACGCCTCGCGAGGCGCACTCTGTTTTCCCCCGCAACCGACGACTTGCTTTTGCAGGATTACGCCATGAACCTGCGCTACTGGCCTGATGCACGTCGCGCCCAGAGAAATGCAAACCTAAACACGCCGGTGAAACGATGGTCTGCTGGTGGTGAGGGACCAGTTCTGATGGTCATGGGTGAGGACGATTTAACAGCGCCGGTAGAGAATGGCTATCTCATGAAGCAACGGCATAGCGAACGCCTCGAGCTAATCATAATCCCTGAAGCAGGCCATGCCGTCGGTCTGGAGAAACCCTATGAAGCACTCGCTGCAATTGTAGGCTTCCTGGCTCGAAACCAAGCACACTGAAGAAGCTGAAACGTCGACCTCTGCAACACCGCGCTTTTCAAGATCGGAGTGTCATGATCCAGCGCGTTACTTTCATCGTTTTTCAAACATGCAGTTGAAAGTTACCTATGAAAATGTCGCGCGGACGCTCGCTGTTCGTGTAGGCATCCTGCTGATCATTGCCGGATTCGCCCTGATCATAGGCTGTGCTGCAGGTGCGCTCCAGTTTTCAACTTTTGAAATTGCTGGACATTCCGGGATACGTTCTTTAGCAGGCCTGGCCGTATTCGGCTGTATGCTGGCTGCTTTAGGATCACTTGAGTAGGTAAACCAAATGATGTTGAAACAAGCAGACGTCTTCATTCTCCTCGCGGTGGGTATCTCTTTCGCGGTATCCGGCTTTCTCTGGTTCTCCGGCCAAAGAGAAGAGGGGCTGTTCACCGCAGTGTGGGTGCCCTCTATTCTCTGCTTTGGAATTTACTTCAAACTGATAGTAATCGGAGCGAAACAAAAATGAGCGACCAGATTCTTCTCGGGGTAGCGGCGCTGGTGTTCACACTTATGATTACTGGATTATTCCTTACCCTGCGAAGCGCCGGTAATTGGCAAGATCCCAGCAAAGATAAGGACAGCTTGCAATAGGCAGGCGCTGGGCATTGCCATGAAGTATTCAGTTTTCGAGATCGGCGAAAAGGCGATTCTGTTCTTCATCGGAATCGGGGCGTTCGGTGCGGCGGCTTTACAAATTGCCGAAACGCTCCGGACACTTAGCTTCGAAATCGAACAACTGTTCATCCTCTTTATCTATGCAGAGGTGATCGGCATGGTAGGGGCTTATATTTCGTCTTCGCGAATACCGCTGACCTTACCCATTATTATCGCCATCACCGCCCTCTGCAGACTCATTGTCATGCAGAGTAAGGAAACTGAAGCGCTGGTACTAATCAGCGAGTCAGCCTCGATTTTGCTGCTTTCCGGCGCTGCCTACATTATGTCCCTTAAAGGCAAGATCAGCCTGGAAAAGCTTAAGGAACTGCATACTCACGATCCTTCCTGATGGTAAAGTGAAGCGCGCGGCAAGGAAAACGCCTGGATCACCCGACTCGCCGCCTAAATCGACCCTCCTGTGAGGTCCTTTGGTGCTCAAACGGCACATATTACGAAGTCCAGGCACCGAGCCCCTGTAATCTGTGCGCACTGATCACACGTTATAGAAATATCCCAACGACACAATCCGCTGATGCGGCAAGCCATGGAGTGACATGTGTCCCCGCGCCGTCACAGCCCCCGTTCAAACTTTCTCACTGATCTGTATCCGGCTTTCCTGATCACCGTGCTTAGCCTCGGGCGGGTTGCCATCGCCCAAAGCACTGACTATAAACCTCTGGAAGATTCAACGGTCGTTTTTGAGGCGGAATTCTTCAAACAGTTTCAGCCCGTTTCAGTCAACGATATGATCGCTCGCATCCCGGGTATTGGCCTGGCGCTCGGACGCGGTGGCGGAGGCGGCCGCCGAGGCCTTGGCGGTGGCGGCAACGAAATTCTGATTAACGGTCAACGAATAACTGGAAAATCGAACGGCAGCCGCGATCAGCTGCGCCGCATAGCTGCCAGTCAGGTGCGATATATCGAGATTATCCGGGGGACTTCTGAGGAGATCGACGTCAGAGGTGGCAGTCAGGTCATCAACATTGTCCTAGTCGAATCTGCCTCACGCTCCAGCCTTGCCGCTGAAATCAACGCCGATCTGATTCAAGACGGCACCGTCGCACCGGGCGGCCGATTCTCCTACACCGGCCAAAACGGACAGTTCAATTATCTTTTTGCCGTCGAATCCGAGCCCAGATACAGAGCTAACGACACCTTTGAAGCCAGCCGTGGTCCCGCCGGTCGGCTGCTTGAGATCCGTGAAGAGACCATCATTCGCGATCAGAATGACCTTCAAGCCAGCATGAACCTTGGCTATCAGTTTGAAAACAGTATTGTGCAGTTTAATGCACTGCTCGGACAAACGAGCCCACCCACGAACGTCAGTCGAACCATTACCGATTTTCGCAGCGATACGTTAGACCAGCGCAAGGTGCGTGAAGGTAATCAGTTCGATCGCGACAACTGGGAAATTGGGGGTGACTACGAATACGATTTTAGCTCAGGCGCCACTTATCGTGCGCTATTTCTTGTCAATGACGCCGAGAGCGATTTCGTTCGGGAACGTTTCGATGTGCTAGACGCCGGTGACGATAAAGACCTCTTTCTCAGAAGTCTTGGCAGGGATCGAGAGCGCATCATAAGGACCAGCTATACCTGGGACGTTATTCCAGAACAGGCCCTGGAAGTCGGCGTCGAAGGCGCTCAAACCATTCGTAACAATGGACTGCTGGTCGGCTCGCGCTTTGGCAGCAGCATATCTTCAGCGGCTACCGGGAACCTGCCCGCCGCGCAGCTCGACAATGCCTTTTCCGAAATCGAGGAGATGCGCTATGAATACTTTGGGATTCACAACTGGCAACTCAACGAACGCATGGCGCTGGAGAGCCAGCTGATCTTTGAGGATTCAACCATCACGCAGGCAGGAGATGTCAATAACGCGCGCAGCTTCAGCTTTTTGAGACCGCGCTTAGATTATCGATTCGACATCACGCCTACAATTCAACTTCGAGCCACTATTGAAAAGGGAGTGTCTCAGCTGAGTTTCTCTGACTTCAGCCTGTCGCAGGACAACAGCGATGATGATCAAAACGTTCAGGGTGGCAATCCGGACGTCGTGCAGGAGCAGACTTGGCGATACGATGTGAACTTTGAATACCGTTTGCCCGAAGGGCTGGGAGTCATCAACACCCAGCTGTACTACCGCGATATTGTCGATGTTATCGGGCGAATCGACGTCTCTGCCGCGGAAGAGAATTTACTGTCAGCCCGAGGCAATATCGGCGATGGCAAAAGATACGGAATCAATGTCGAGGCCAGCTCAAAGCTGACCCCTCTTGGCCTGCCGAATGCGCTGGCTACCCTGCGAATAGGCGCAGGCGACTCGTCTGTCGTCGATCCGTTTCTTCTGCGTAAACGTCGGATGCGTTACCCTGGAAGGTGGTCTACCCGCGCCAGTTTCCGCCACGACTATCAGCCCTGGAACTTTAGCTACGGCTTCAATTACAGCTGGTCCGATCAGCAGGGGCTGCAGCGGGTCAATTTTGATCTATTCGATACAGAGCGTGATTCAGAAGAGTACAGCCTATCTTTCTTTCTGGAAAAAAGGGCCTTCAATGGCGTGACCTTTCGTTTCGACATTCAAAATGCCAATAACAAAGAGAACTGTCGCGTACGCACCCGGTACGATGGTCGCATCACCTCTGGCGTCATCGAAGAGATAGAGAACTACTGTCGCACTGAAGGGGTTCGATATGCCTTTCGAGTCAGACACACATTCTGAGCGAGAGCACTCCTTTGAGATCATCCAGCGCTATGCACACCGCGATCCAAGCAGCCTACCGGACAGAGCTTGCCAGCAGCGAGCTGAGCGCCAGCATTGGCAGGGAGGGCAGCATTGCTGACAGCGCTTGAAACTACCTCTGTGGCGATCTGGGTTGGAGAGTCCCTCTGGGCCTACCCTGCTCTGCTCGCCTGCCACATCGTTGGCCTCGCCATCGTAGTCGGATTGCTGGGCATGCGGGATTTGAAACTACTTGGCTTTTTCCATGGTGTGGATTTCCGGGTATTTTCTGATCTGATCCCGGTAGTTATCGCCGCATTTTGCCTGAATGCCCTGTCGGGCTTCTTGTTGTTCAGCTCTCAGGCAAGTTATCTGGCAAGCAGCGCCCCTTTTCTGGCTAAGCTCGTCTGTATAGCCGCCGGATTGAGCTGCGCGATTGGCTTACGGAGGCGTGGAATCGGACCAATCGCTATCAGAGCAGGGGCGCTGTCGCCAGATTTTTTCACGCGGACGCTTGCTTGCCTCTCCCTTTCAGCCTGGGTCAGTGCCATTATCGCCGGCCGCCTGATCGCCTATCTCTTTTAGCCTCATGTGGTCTTCTCTCGCGAATTTTGCCGACGGCAGTCCACTCAATCTGTGGATTCAGAAGACCTATTGGCTTTGGCCGGTGATGGAAATCATTCACTTTCTGGGGCTGGCGCTGTTATTTGGCGGACTGCTGGTCGTTGATCTGCGCATGGCTGGCCATCTCAAGGGAGTGACGCCAGCTTCCACACATCAGCTGCTGCCGCTTGTACTGCTGGGCTTTGCTCTGAACCTCATTACCGGAATTCTTTTCTTTTTTGGCGACCCGGGTCGCTATTCAATCAACATCGGGTTCCAGCTCAAGATGCTGCTGATCGGTCTGGCCGGCCTCAACGCGCTCTTTTACCACTGGCGCGTCAGTCCGATCCTGGTGACCTGCGACGAGAGGACCACTCCTCCTCGACTGGCGAGATGCGTAGCCTATGTATCACTCGCCTGCTGGTTTGGGGTACTGCTCACTGGCCGCCTGATCCCCTATGTGGGGACCGGCTGACCACAACCGTTAAAGATCAGTCGTATTTGGAAGGATAGAANCGGACGGAAGTNCGCGAGGCTTCAGGGTCACAATCATACGGCTGCAATCGATAGTCCGGGCCCGAGGGTAACCATCTGGTTGTGTATGAGGTTGGCTCCTGCAGGAACATCGGATCTTCGACAGTCAGCGTGAGCTTGAGTTCCTCACCTTCTCGCCAGTAGCGCTCGGTCACGACTTTCTGTGCAGAGGAGGGAATGCCGTTGTAGTCATCGAACCCGGCGATGTCAAAGACAAAATGGGTTGTTGTGACGAACAGTGATCCCTCTTCGTAGTGTCCGACAGAAAATCCCTGAAGGCTGAAATCGGTCGCCTTAGGTTCCCGCCCATCGAGCCACACGGTTCTCAGCTGATCATCTTTCTCGTAGCGCAACAGTACCCGATCCGGCCACTGGGTTACCTGCATGGCATAGGGGTCGTACTGAATGGCTGGNGAGGACGCCGGCTGGCAGTCATACTTCGGCGCCATAGTTTCTTCCCAGACCTCCTGATAGGCCAACGCGCGCGCATTAAGCTTAGGAAAATTGTCCTCGCCCCAAGGCACGTCTGCGCCATTGACAGGGCGCACGCTGAAACCGCCATCCCAGATGCCNCTCAGGTCTGGGATGGCCTCGTCATTTTGTGCACTGATCTGAGAAACGTTGAAAATACATGTGCAGAACAGCAGGATAGCGCCCGCCAATTTTTCGGAAACTCTCATCTGTTGACCTCTAGTTACTGTCGTCTTCACGAACACGACCACCCTCCAGAACGGGACGGCCGCCTTCGCGTGTCATGCGCACNCAGCAAAGTCCGTTCGTGCCCTCTGCCCNAGAGCGATTTCCCGCTACANTCACAATCATGCCAACCGCGAGCGTTTCCGGCGTCCATCCGACCCGACGCAGGCTGACCGGCGCGCCGAGTTCAACCTGCCACTCCACCGCGTTTCCGCCCTCATCGGGGACATCCAAAAAAAGAAACGCATGGGGGTTTCGAAAAACGAACCGGGTAATCGTGCCACTTATCTCGACACGGTCTTCAGGATCATAAAAGGGTGCGCTGGCGTGATGGGCAATAACCGGCGCACCGATCAAGACCATTAGAGCAAGACCAGAAGCAATCAGTACCTGGCGATTCATCAGTAATTTCTCCTGTTAGGAATCCCGTTAAGCCTGCTTACGCAAAAGACTTAATTCGGAATCTGAGCTGAGGGTGAGTCATCGGACTCTTTTTATTATTGGCATCGGCTACACAGTCCGGCGTCCCTGTAGCTCTCTTATCTACTGCCCAATTCTGCGCAGGCCAGTGCAAATTTGTGCAATCAGGATCCGTCCGTNAGATACCTNNCTACAGAGTATGGTCTATCTCTCAGNCAGTCAATTCGCCTTCTAAGCAATGTTCGCATCGACCCTCAGCCGTTCGCCAATTCAACCGGCTGNCCATGTGGCGTCGCCAGATAGGCCTCTCTCCATGCCTGTACCCTCTGCGCCAACTCACCAGCCTCTGCCAGACCCTTGGCGATCGCCAGATGTTCAAGCGCAACCAGCCAGTGCTGATAGTAGCTGTCACCTCTTTCCTCTTTTTCTCCCATCCGCTCGCCGGGCCCTTCACCCACCCGCTCAACGTCATCATTCACGCCGCCCGGATGCAGACCCCGGTGAATCGCTTGAGACAGGGCTTCAGACCACTCGTCCCAGCTGAAAACGCCGCTTTCGTACAAGACAACCACCAGACTCAAGGCCTGTGCTTCCCACGGCTCCTTGAAAACCAGCTCACCGTTGTCGCTGGGTTGGTCAGGGACTAGCGACATCAGCAAATCTCCTCGAGATAAGGTTCCCACAGATCGACGTAAACCGATTGGGAAGAAGATTCTGAGCCCCACAGCTCACGCCCTTCAAAGCGAAGGCAGTAGAGGTGCACGCCAGCTCGCTGCCCTATGGCATTCTGATCTGGATAAATATGTGTCCCATAGTGGTCCACCACGGTTCCACTTGCACCCTGTACATAGGTCGGCACACGCGTGTGACCAGCATGCTGACGTCTTGCGACCCGAACGTGGTCCCCAGAACGAAACCGGGGTTGTGTCGAATCAGGCAACAGCGTCGCCCCCCCTGTTCGCAGAATTTTTCGAGCGTCCGCCGCATCAGGCACCCGAAAGCATTGCGCATCCTGTTCAATGCGCGCCACCAGGTCTTTCTCCTCG